>NZ_JACGMO010000071.1:0-37920 GCF_015354745.1 Micromonospora sp. S-DT3-3-22 | reverse complement strand
GGTGCGGGTCACGCCGTCGGGGATGGAGAGCGCGCTGCGGTGCAGCCTGCGCTGGCTGCTCGAACGGCACGGCGGCAGCGGGCCGGCCAGCGCCGCCCAGGGCGTCGGCAACCTGGTGCACGCCGCCGCGATGCTGGCCGAGGACGCCAGCGCCGACCGGACGGCCCTGCTGGAGTACGTCGCCGCCCGGTTCGACGCGATCGAGCTGGCGGCCCGGTGGATGGTCGGCCCGGAGCGGGAACGCGCCGAGGCCATGGTGGACAAGCTGCTGCGCTGGCTGGCCGGCAACCCGCGCCGGCTGCTCGCCATCGAGCACGAGTTCGCGGTCCGCCTCGACGACCCGACCCGCCCGGTCGAGCTGACCGGCCGGGTCGACCGGCTGGAGGTCGACGCCGACGGCCGGCTCGTGGTGATCGACCTCAAGACCGGCAAGTCGACGGCGGTCACCGAGCGGGAGATGGCCGAGCATCCGCAGCTCGGGGCGTACCAGGCGGCGGTGGAGGCGGGCGGGTTCGCCGAGTTCGGCGACGAGGCCGGGGGCGCGGCGCTGGTGCAGCTCGGCACCGGCACGAAGGACGCCCGCGAGCAGACCCAGGCCGCCGCCGGGCAGGGCCCCGAGGCCGGCTGGGCCACCGCCCTGGTCCGGCGCACCGCCGATACGATGGCCGCCTCGACCTTCGCCGCCGTCGCCAACGCGAAGTGCCGGGTCTGCCCGGTGCGGACCAGTTGCCCGGTCTCCGGGCAGGGCCGGCAGGTCGTGGAGCCACCGGCCACCGGCCACGAGGGGGAGCGGTGACCCAGCCGACGCTGTTCAGCGCCGCCACCCCCGCCCCGCGCGCCGCCGACGCCGGGCCGCGCTACACGCCGGTGGAGCTGGCCCGGCTGCTCCGGCTGGACGCCCCCACCACCGAACAGGCCGCGATCATCGCGGCACCCGTCGCGCCGCTGCTGGTGGTGGCCGGTGCCGGCTCGGGCAAGACCGAGACGATGGCCGCCCGGGTGGTGTGGCTGGTCGCCAACTCGTACGTGCGCCCGGAACAGATCCTCGGGCTGACCTTCACCCGCAAGGCGGCCGGTGAGCTGGCGCACCGGGTGCGTACCCGGCTCGACCAGCTGGTGCGGCGGCTCGGCCGGCGGGCCCGCAACCCGCTGGACGATCCACTTGCCGGCGAGCCCACCGTCGCCACCTACCACTCGTACGCCGGGCGGATCGTCACCGAGCACGGGCTGCGGGCCGGCTACGAGCCGACCACCCGGCTGCTCACCGAGGCGTCCCGGTGGCAGCTCGTCGACCTGCTGGTCCGCAACTACGACGGCGACATGTCCGAGGTCGACCGGATGCCCAGCACCGTCACCGACGCCGTGCTCGCGCTGGCCGGCGAGCTGGACGAGCACCTGGTCGACCCGGACGCCCTGGCCGCCTGGACGGGCCGGTTCTTCGCCGAGGTGCAGGCCCACCCCGGGCGGGTCTACGCCGACGTCCGCAGGGCCCTCCAGCTGCAACGGACCCGGTTGAAGCTGTTGCCGCTGGTGCGGGCGTACGCCCGGCGCAAGGACGACTTCGAGGCGATGGACTTCGCCGACCAGCTCGCCCGCGCCGCCCGGGTGGCCCGCGACCACCCGGCGGTCGGCGCGGTCGAGCGGGACCGTTACCGGGTGGTGCTGCTCGACGAGTACCAGGACACCAGCCACGCCCAGGTGGTGCTGCTCAACCATCTCTTCGGCGGCGGTCACCCGGTCACCGCGGTCGGCGACCCCTGCCAGTCGATCTACGGCTGGCGGGGGGCCAGCGCCGGCACGCTCGACCGGTTCCCCACCGACTTCGCCCACGCCGACGGCACCCCCGCCGGGGCGATGAGCCTCACCACCAGTTGGCGCAACCGGCCGGAGATCCTCGGGGTGGCCAACACGTTGTCGGTGCCGCTGCGGGCGGCCGGCGCCCGGGTGCCGGAGCTGCACGCCGCGATGAGCGTCCGCGACCCGATCCCGCACCGCAGCCCGCGCGGGCGGGCCGCCGGCACCGTGCACTGCGCGCTGCTGCCCACGTACGTCGACGAGGCGGACTGGATCGCCGACAGCGTGCTCGCCGCCTGGCGGGGGGCGGCCCGGATGCCCGGCGCGCTGCCCGAGCACATCCCGGTGCCGCAGCGCCCCTCCACCGCCGTGCTGGTCCGGGTCCGCAGCCAGATCCCGGCGATCGAGGCGGCCCTGCGGGCGCGGGGGCTGCCGGTCGAGGTGGTCGGCCTGGGCGGGCTGCTGGACACCCCGGAGGTACGGGACGTGGTCTGCACCCTGCGGGTGCTGGCCGACCCGACCGACGGCGCGGCGCTGCTGCGCCTGCTGACCGGGGCGCGCTGGCGGATCGGGCCGCGTGACCTGGTGGCCCTGCACCGACGGGCGCGGGCCATCGCCCGGGCCCGCCGGGAGGTGACCGGCGACGACGGGCCGGAGATCGTCGTGGACGCCCTCGACGAGGCGACCCTGGTGGAGGCGCTCGCCGATCTGGGGCCGGCGCAGGCGTACTCGGCGGAGGGCTACGCGCGGCTGCGGTCGTACGGGATGGAACTGGCGCTGCTGCGCTACCGGCTGGACCAGACGCTGCCGGAGCTGATCGCGGACGTGGAACGCACCATCGGGCTGGACGTCGAGGTGGCGGTCCGGGCCGGCCGGGACGGCACCGGCGACGCCGGTCTGGCCCGGGGGCACCTGGACGCGCTCGGCGACGTGGCGGCCCGGTTCAGCGGCGAGACCCCGGCGGCGACGCTCGCCGGTTTCCTGGCCTACCTGGCCGCCGCCGAGGACGAGGAGCGGGGGCTGTCCCCGGGCGAGGTGGAGGTGGTGGAGGGCGCGGTGCAGGTGCTCACCGCGCACGCCGCCAAGGGCCTGGAGTGGGACGTCGTCGCGGTCGCCGGGTTGACCCGGGGCGGCTGGCCCGGACAGGTCCGCAACTCCGACCACTGGCTGGGCGGGCTCGGCGTGCTGCCGTTCCCGCTGCGCGGCGACGCCGACGGGCTGCCCGCGCTCGACCTGGCCGAGGTGACCGACCAGCGCGGGGTGGCGCGGGCGGTGGCCGACTTCACCGACGCCTGGCGGGCGCACGACGAACGCGAGGAACGCCGGCTGGCGTACGTGGCGGTGACCCGGCCCCGGCGGCTGCTGCTCTGCTCCGGGTACTGGTGGGGGGAGGGGACCAAACGGTTCCGGGGCCCGTCGGTGCTGCTCCGCGAGGTGTACGACGCCTGCCTGACCGGTGGCGACGGCCTGCTGATCGACGAGTGGGCGCCCGAGCCGGCCGGGGACGCGGTCAATCCGACCACCGCGCTGGTGTTGCGGGCCGACTGGCCGGCCGACCCGCTGGGCCCCCGCCGGCCGGCGCTGACCGAGGCGGCGGCCCTGGTCCGCCGCTTCCTCGCCGACCCCGACGCGGCCCGCCGCGCTCCCGCCCCCACCCCGGCCAGCGGTGACCTGGCTGATCCGCAGGCGGTGGACCAGGAGGCGGCGGGCCCATCGGCGGCTGATCCGCAGGCGGCGGGCCCGGCGACGGCTGCTCCGGAGCCCGATCCGGAGGTGGCCCGGTGGCGGCGGGAGGCGGACCTGCTCCTGGCCGAGCGGGCGGAGCTGCTGCGGCAGGCCGAGG
Organism: Micromonospora sp. S-DT3-3-22; assembly: GCF_015354745.1. Lineage (NCBI taxonomy): Bacteria > Bacillati > Actinomycetota > Actinomycetes > Micromonosporales > Micromonosporaceae > Micromonospora > Micromonospora sp. S-DT3-3-22. The sequence goes on along the minus strand of NZ_JACGMO010000071.1, from coordinate 34,283 downwards.
CGGTCGAGGTGACGCTGCCCGGCCACCTGTCGGTGACCCAGCTGGTGGCCCTGCGCCGGGACCCGGCCCAACTGGCCCGTACGCTGCGCCGGCCGATGCCCACCCCACCCAGCCCGTACGCCCGGCGGGGCACCGCCTTCCACGCCTGGCTGGAGTCCCGGTTCGGGATCGACCGGCTGCTCGACGTGGACGAGTTGCCGGGTGCCGCCGACGCGGACGCCGCGCCCGACGGGGCGCTGGCCGAGCTCCAGGAACGCTTCCTGGCCAGCGAGTGGGCCGACCGGGTGCCGGTGGAGGTGGAGGTGCCGTTCGCCACGGTGCTGGCCGGCGTGGTGGTCCGGGGCCGGATGGACGCCGTCTTCTCCCGCCCCGGCGGCCGGTACGACGTGGTCGACTGGAAGACCGGCCGGCAGCCGACCGGCGCGGAGGCCGAGGTGGTCGCGGTGCAGTTGGCCGTCTACCGGCTGGCCTGGGCGGAGCTGGCCGGGGTGCCGGTGGACCGGGTGGGGGCCGCCTTCCACTACGTACGGGAGGGGGTGACGGTGCGCCCGGCCGACCTGCTGGACGCCGACGGGCTGACCGCGATCATCGCCGGGTTGCCGGAAAATCCGGTAGGGGGTGGCGCGGCGGGAGATCCGTGGTAAGTTGCTCTTGTTGCAGTTTTGGTTTCCAGAGACTCTGTGTGCGCCTGGCGGATTGTGGCCCCAGGCGCTCTTTGTTGTGTCCGGAGTTCTCCGGGCGGGGCGACCAAAAACAACAGGCGATTCGCGCATCCCGCGCGGAGCGCTCCTCTTCGGGCCCGCAACAGGTGCGGGTCCGACGTTCCGTCAAGGAGACGAAACAGATGGCAATTGGCACCGTCAAGTGGTTCAACGCTGACAAGGGCTTCGGCTTCATCACCCCGGACGGCGGCGGCGCCGACGTCTTCGCCCACTTCTCGGCGATCCAGACCTCCGGCTACCGGAGCCTGGACGAGAACCAGCGGGTCGAGTTCGAGGTGACCCAGGGCCAGAAGGGCCCGCAGGCGGAGAACATCCGTCCGCTCTGATCTTCGGATCGTCCGGTAACACCCTCCGGGTCCTCCGGGCCCGGTGACGGACCGGTCCGCCGCGCCGCCCCCCGCTCCGGCGGGACGCGGCGTGCTGCGGCGGACCGGCTCCCGTACCCCATCGGTTCGTGCTTGTGAGTCCCCGACGGAACGCTCCGTCGGCGACCGCGCCGGCTCCCGGCGCCCTCCCTCGACACGTGCCGCGTCGAGGAAGGCATTTCCGCATGACCATGACCGTTCCCACCTTCGCCGCGACCGGTCTCGCACCGGCGCTGCTCGCCGAGCTGACCGCGCAGGGCATCACCGAGCCGTTCCCGATCCAGGCGGCCACCCTGCCGGATTCGCTGGCCGGCCGGGACGTGCTCGGCCGGGGCCGCACCGGCTCGGGCAAGACCCTCGCCTTCGGGCTTCCGCTGCTGCACCGCACCGCCGGCCACCGGGCCCGCCCCGGCCGCCCGCTCGCCCTGGTGCTGGTCCCCACCCGCGAACTGGCCGCCCAGGTCACCACGGCACTGACCCCGTACGCCCGGGCGCTGGGGCTGCGCTGCGCCACCGTGGTCGGTGGCCTGTCCCTGCAACGGCAGGCGGACGCGCTGCGCGCCGGGGCCGAGGTGCTGGTCGCCACCCCGGGCCGGCTGCACGACCTGATCAACCGGGGTGACGCCCGGCTCGACCAGGTCGCCATCACCGTGCTCGACGAGGCCGACCAGATGGCCGACATGGGCTTCCTGCCGCAGGTGACCAAGCTGCTGGAGCAGGTCGCCCCGAACGGCCAGCGGATGCTCTTCTCGGCGACCCTGGACGGCGGGGTGGACCGCCTCGTCCGCCGGTTCCTCAGCAACCCCGTGTCGCACTCGGTGGACCCGGGCACCGCCACGGTGACCGCGATGACCCACCACGTCCTGCACGTCGACGCGGCCGACAAGCCCGCCGCGCTGACCCAGATCGCCGCCCGTGAGGGCCGCACCATCCTGTTCATGGCGACCAAGCACCGCGCCGACCGGATGGCCCGGCAACTGCTCGCCAAGGGCGTCCGCGCGGCGGCGCTGCACGGGGGGAAGTCCCAGCCGCAGCGCACCCGCATCCTGGAGCAGTTCCGCACCGGCCAGGTGACCGCCCTGGTCGCCACCGACGTGGCGGCCCGGGGCATCCACGTCGACGGCCTCGACATGGTGGTCAACGTGGACCCGCCGACCGAGGCGAAGGACTACCTGCACCGGGGCGGCCGGACCGCACGGGCCGGTGAGGCCGGTCAGGTGGTCACCCTGGTCCTGCCGGAGCAGCGTCGGGACGTCTCCCGGCTGATGAGCATCGCCGGCATCACCCCGCAGTCGACCCAGGTGCGCCTCGGCGACGGTGCGCTGGCCCGGGTGACCGGGGCCCGTGAGCCGTCCGGCGTGCCGGTTACCATCGTCGCCCCGACGCCCACCCCGGCCGCCCGGCCCCGTCCCGCCGCCGGTGGCGAGGGTGGCCGGTCTCGTGCTGCCCTCGGTGAGGGCGGTCGGTCGCGGACCGCCGTCGGTGGTGGCGGTGAGGGTGGTCGGCCGCACCGGACGTCGGGCCGTTCCCGGCGCCCGCGTCGCCCCCGTACCGCCTGACCGCCCCGCCGCCCCGGCCCTGCGGCTCCCGGCCCTGCTGCCCTGCGGCCCCGGCCTCCCCGGGGCCGCTGGGTCGGGGAGATCAACTCATTGGGGCCGATGTTGCGGTGTCGGCGCGCTGAGGATGGCGCAACATCGCCTCACTTGAGTCGATCATGCTGGTCAGTTGATCTTGTGGAGTGGGTGGCGTCGTCGCACGTCGGGGACCGTGCGGGGTCGGGTGCGGACCCACGGTGATCATGCGTCGGGGTGGGTCGGCTTGCCGGCTCTATTGCGTCCGATCGGTGACTGTTCCATTCGGTCCGGCTGGTCGAAGCTTGCTCCCGGGGGAAGAACCGGCCGGCACGGCCGGGCACGGGAGGGGTGACCATGGGGGGCGACGCTGAGTCGGGGGCGGGGCGCGAGCTAATGGTGGTGTTCGCCGTGGCGGGTGCCGGGCTCCTGCTCGCCATGGTCGCGGCGTTCGCGCCCTGGCACCCGAGGCCGGGGCGCGCCGCCCCGGCCGGGCTGGTCGAACTGCACAGCCCCGACGAGGGGCGTCCGCCGACGGTCGAGCTGACCGCCGGCTGAGCCTCCTGCCGGGGGCCGGTGGGGGCGGTAGGTCCGGGCGTCCCGTCCGACCGTCGGGTCCTGGGGGACCGACGGTCGGACGGGCGACCGACGTCAGCGGGCCGGGGCCTGCTCCTGGTGGGTGAGCAGGTCGGTCAGCGTGGTCCGGTCCACCACCACGGCGATCGCACCGTCCACCGCGAGCCACACGTCGCGCAGGCCGGCGGCCACCCCGTGGTAGCCGGCGTCCTCGGCGGGCAGCCCCCGTACGGTGGTCAGCGACCCGGCGACGGCGCGCAGCACGTCCCCGACGCTGATCTGTGAGGCGGGACGGGTCAACGCGTAGCCGCCCTCGGTGCCCCGGTGACTGTGCAGCAGGCCGGCGCGGCGCAGGTCGAGCAGGATGCCCTGGAGGAAGCTCAGCGGGATGCCCTGCGCCCGCGCCAGGCTCGCCGCCTTGACCAGCTCGCCGCCGCCGTCGGGGCGTCCGCCGTCGCCGCCGTCGGGTCGGCCGTTGCCACTGTCGGGGCGGGTGGTCTCGCCGTCGTCGCAGGCGGCGACGGCGAGCATGGCCCGGAGCGCATAGTCGCTGCGCGCGGAGATGTACACGTCACTGACCAGCCTGGTCCAGCACGCCCCAGCGGCGTCGGATCGCCCGGTCGGCCGCCCCGAAGGCGGCGTCGACCACCAGCCCGACGACCAGGATGACGATCATCGTGGAGAGCAGCCAGGGCGCGTCGGACAGTTCCCGGGAGTAGGTGAGCTGGGCACCCAGGGACGTCTGCGAGATGCCGACCACCAGCAGCTCACCGGCCATCAGGCTGCGCCAGGAGAAGGCCCAGCCCTGCTTGAGCCCGGCGACGATGGCGGGCAGCGCGGCCGGCGCGATGACGTACCGGTAGAGGTTCAGCCCCCGGGCGCCGAGGTTGCGGCCGGCCCGGACCAGCAGCGGCGGCACGTAGTCGACCCCGCTGATCACCCCGTTGGCGATGGACGGCGCGGCACCGAGCACCACCACGAAGAAGATCGCCTTCTCGCTCAGTTCGAACAGCAGGATGGCCAGCGGGAACCAGGCGATCGACGGCATCGTCTGCAATGCGGTGATCATCGAGCCGATCGCCGCCCGCAGCACCTTGGACCGGGCCACCGCCAGGCCGACCAGCAGGCCGACCGCGACCGAGAAGACGTAGCCGAGTGCGGCCCGTTGCAGCGTGGTGGCGAGCCCGTCCCAGAGCTGCCGCCCGCTGGCCTGCCGGGCCAGCTCCTCGGCCACGGTGACCGGGCCGGGCAGCGAGTACGGCGGCTTCCACCCGCTCCAGACCACCACCTGCCACAGCCCGATGGCGATGGCGAGCGCGGCGAGCTTGGGCCAGGTGGACGCCCAGAGCCGGGCGCCCCGGGAGACCTCCTTCTCCCGGCCGGCGATCTCCAGCGCGTCGAGGCCGGAGATCTCCGCGTCGGTACGGGCCGCGTCGGTCAGGGTGTCACTTGCCATGGCGGCCCACCTCCGTACGGAGTCGGTCGGTGACCTCGGAGGCGATCGCGGCCACCTCGGGGGAGTCGATGCGCCGGGGTCGGGACACGTTCACCTCGGTGGACCAGATGATCCGGCCGGGCCGGCTGCTGAGCAGGATGATCCGGTCGGCGAGCCGGGCCGCCTCGCGGACGTTGTGCGTCACGAACAGCACGGTGAGCTGCCGCTCGGTCCAGATCCGTTCCAACTCGTCGTGCAGGATGTCCCGGGTCATCGCGTCGAGCGCGCCGAACGGCTCGTCCATCAGCAGGACCGGGGTGTCCAGGGCGAGGGTGCGGGCCAGGGCGACCCGCTGCCGCATGCCGCCGGAGAGTTCGTGCGGCCGCTTGCGGCCGAAGTCGGACAGGTGGACGGTGCTCAGCAGCTCCGCCACCCGTTCCCGACGCTCGGCCCGGGGCAGCCCGCGCAGCTTCAACGGCACCTCGACGTTGGCCTCGACGGTCAGCCACGGGAACAGCGCCGGCTCCTGGAACATCAGGCCGGGGTGGGCGTCGTCGGCCACCGTGATGGTTCCGCCCTGCGCCCGGTCCAGCCCGGCGACGAGGTTGAGCAGGGTGCTCTTGCCGCAGCCGGACGCGCCGACGAGGCAGACGAACTCCCCGGGCCGGACGTCGAGGCTGACCCCGTCCAGGGCGAGGACGGCGTTCGTCCCGCGCCCGTACACCTTGGTCACGCCGGAGAGCGCGACCGCGGTGGTCGCGCTCTGCGGCGGCGTCGTGGTCGACGTCACGGCTGGGTGACCTCGGCCTGGCCCTGCGCCTTGAGCACCTCGTTGAGGTACTTCAGGTCGTAGAGGCCGTCGAGGTCGACCGGCTGGGTCAACTCGACCGCGACGGCGTGGTCGAGCCCGGTCTTGAGCGAGGACGCGATCGGGTCGTTGGTGAACAGCAGGGTGGGCCACGCCTGCTTGATCAGCTTGAGGTCCAGCGGCTTGCCGGTGATCCTGCCGATGTGGTCGGAGATGGCCTGCTGGGCCTCGTCCGGCTTGGTGTTGACGAAGTCGTTCGCCGCGACCTGCCCCTCGACCAGCTTCTTCACCGTCTCGGGGTGGGCCTTGAGGAACTTGGTGGAGACGATCAGGTTGGTGATGACGAACTTCTTGTCCGGCCAGAGGTCCCGCTCGTCGACGAGGACCTTGCCGCCGGCGTTGACCAGGCGGGAGACGAACGGCTCGGGCACCCACGCGCCGTCGATCGAGCCGCTGGAGAAGGTCTCCACCGTCTGGGCGTTCTCCTGCGGGACGATCTTGACGTCGCCGCCGCCCTCCTTGGTGGTCTTGAGGCCCTTCTCCTTGAGCCAGTAGCGGATGGCGACGTCCTGGGTGTTGCCGAGCTGCGGGGTGGCGATCTTCTTGCCGCGCAGCTGCTCGACCGAGGTGATCTCGGGCTTGACCACCAGGGCGACCCCGCCTGAGGCGGCGCCGGAGATGACCCGGACGGCCTCGCCCTTGGACTTGGAGAACGCGTTCACCGTCGGGTTCGGACCGATGTACGTGGCGTCGAGCGCGCCGGAGAAGATCGCCTCGATGGCGGCCGGGCCGGCGTTGAACGTCTTGGGGTCCAGCTTGACGTCGCTGCCGAGCTTCTCCGCGAAGATGCCCTTCTCGACGCCGACCACGGCCGGGGCGTGCGTGATGTTGGGGAAGTAGCCCAGCCGCAGGGTGACCGGGCCGGAGTCGCCGCCGCCGGTGGCGCTGTCGTCGTCACCGCACGCCGCGGTGGTTCCCATCGTGGCCACGCCGACGGCGGCGAGGGTGGCGAGGGAGATCAGCCGACGGAAGGGGAGCCGTCTCATCATCTATCCAATCCGCAGTATTCCTATTTAGTTGGTAGGAAGAGTGGGTCAGGAGTCGATCGGCGTCAAGCGCCGTCCACATCATGGGATGTCGGTTCTCAGATATTCCTGGTTTTCCTACCTTCTTGATAGGTTTAGCTACCCCCGGCGAGGTAGACCGGGCGGGACACGGCGAGAGGGCGGCCGATATGACCTTCCACTGGTTCCTCCCCACCTCCGGCGACGGCGACCAGGTCGGTGCCGCCACCGTCACCGCCGGCGCGGCCCGGCACGCACGGGCCGCCACCGTCGGATATCTGACCGAGGTGGCCCGGGCCGCCGAGGCGGGCGGGTTCAGCGCCCTGCTCACCCCGGTCGGCTCCGGCTGCCCCGACCCGTGGATCGTCTGCGCCGCGGTCACCCAGCACACCGAGCGGATCGGCCTGCTGGTCGCCGTGCGCGCCGGCTTCGCCCTGCCCACCCTGGTCGCCCAGCAGGCCGAGGCGTTCCAGGCGGTCTCCGGCGGGCGGCTCGCGCTGAACATCGTCACCGGCGGCGACCCCACCGAGCAGCGGGCGTACGGCGACTTCCTCGACCACGACGCCCGCTACGCCCGTACCGGTGAGTTCATCGAGGTGCTCCGCCGCTCCTGGCGCGGCGGCCCGTTCGACTTCGCCGGCGAGCACTACCGGGTCGACGGCGGCGGGCTCTCCAGCCCGCTGACCGATCCGCCGCCGGTCTACCTCGGTGGCGCGTCCCCGGCCGCCGAGGCGGTCGCCGCCCGGCAGGCCGACGCGTACCTGATGTGGGGCGAGCCACCGGCGGCGATCGCCACCCGGGTGGCCCGGGTCCGGGCCCGCGCCGCCGAGCTGGGCCGCACCCTGCGCACCGGGCTGCGGCTGCACGTCATCGCCCGGCACACCGCCGCCGAGGCGTGGGCCGAGGCCGACCGGCTGCGGGCCGGGATGAGCCCGGAGCGGATCGCCGCCGCCCAGGCCCGGTTCGGCCGGATGGACTCCGTCGGCCAGGCCCGGATGACCGCGCTGCACGGCGGCGGCAGCGGACGCCTCGCCGTCGCGACGAACCTGTGGGCCGGCATCGGCTTGGTCCGCGAGGGCGCGGGCACCGCCCTGGTCGGCAGCTACGCCGAGGTCGCGGCCCGGATCGACGAGTACGCCCAGAGCGGCGTCGACGAGTTCATCCTCTCCGGCTGGCCGCACCGTGAGGAGGCGGAACGGGTCGGCGCGGAGGTGCTGCCCCGGGTCACCGCGCTGCCCGTCGCGGTGGCGCACTGAGACGCAGGCCGAGGACGCCCGTGTCACCGGTGGCGACACGCTAGGGTCGATCACGTGCCGACCCGGAGAGCGAGAATCCCAGCGACGAAGTACCCGGTCGAGCGGTTCACCCTCGACAACGGCCTACGGGTGGTGCTCACCCCGGACCGTAGCGCCTCGGTGATCGGCGTGGCGGTCGTCTACGACGTCGGCATCCGCTCCGAGCCGCAGGGCCGCACCGGCTTCGCCCACCTCTTCGAGCACCTGATGTTCCAGGGCTCGGAGAACCTGGAGAAACTGGCCCACTTCCGGCACGTGCAGGGTGCCGGTGGCACCTTCAACGGTTCCACCCACCTGGACTACACCGACTACTACGAGACGCTTCCCGGCAACGCCCTGGAACGGGCGCTGTTCCTGGAGGCCGACCGGATGCGCGGCCCCCGGCTGACCGAGGAGAACCTGCGCAACCAGGTCGACGTGGTCAAGGAGGAGATCCGGGTCAACGTGCTCAACCGGCCGTACGGCGGGTTCCCCTGGCTGACCCTGCCGCCGGTGATGTTCGACACCTTCCCCAACGCGCACGACGGCTACGGCTCCTTCGACGACCTGGAGTCGGCCACCGTCGCCGACGCCGCCGACTTCTTCCGCCGCTACTACGCCAGCGGCAACGCCGTGCTCGCGGTCAGCGGTGACATCGACGTCGCGGAGGCGACCGCCCTGGTCGAACGGCACTTCGGCGACGTGCCGGCCCGGCCCGCCCCGGAGCGCCCCGACTTCACCGAGCCCGACCTGACCGCCGAGCGGCGCACCACGTACACCGACCAGCTGGCGCCGCTGCCGGCGGTGGCCTCGGCGTGGCGGGTGCCCGACCCGGTCGGCGACTTCGCCGGCTACCTGCCGTACGTGGTGCTCGCCGAGGTGCTCACCGACGGGGACGCGTCCCGCCTGGTCGAGCGGATGGTGCAGCGGGACCGCAGCGTCACCGGCCTCGGTGGCTACCTCGGTTTCATGGGCGACCCGTTCGACGTCCGCGACCCCACCGCACTGCTGCTCCAGGCGCACCTGCCGCCCGGCGGCGACGTGGACAAGGCGCTGCGCACGATCGACGAGGAGCTGGACCGGCTGGCCACCGACGGGCTGACCGACGGCGAACTCGCCCGCACCCAGGCGCGGATGGCCACCCACCTGCTACGGGACACCGACGCGGTGCTCGGCCGGGCGCTGCGGATGGCGGTGCTGGAGCAGCAGCGCGGCGAGCCGGGCCTGCTCAACGACCTGCCCCGGCTGGTCGGCGAGGTCACCGACGACCAGGTCCGCGCCGCCGCCGCCACCCTGCGCCCGGACCGCCGCGCCTCCATCGAGGTCATCCCCGGCGGTGCCAAATGAGCGCGAGGAGTGAGCCGGGTTTGCGAGCCCCGCAGTCGCGAACGGAGACAACGCGGTGAGCGCGAGGAGTGAGCCGGGTTTGCGAGCCCCGCAGTCGCGAACGGAGACAACGCGGTGAGCGCGAGGAGTGAGCCGGGTTTGCGAGCCCCGCAGTCGCGAACGGAGACAACGCAGTGACCGTCAACTCCCGGGCGCTTCCGCCGCTCGGTCCGACCCGGCGGCTCAAGCTGCCCAGGCAGGCCGAGCGCCGGCTCGCCAACGGGCTCACCGTGATCGCGGTACGCCGGCCGGCCGTACCCCTGGTCGAGCTGCGGCTGTGGATGCCGTTCGGCCGCACCCACCTGGCCCGGGGCGCGATGCTCGCCGAGACGGTGCTGGCCGGCACCGGCACCCGCACCGCCACCGAGATCGCCGCCGAGTTGCAGAAGGTCGGCGGCGGGCTCTCGGCGGGGGCCGACCCGGACCGGCTGATGCTCTCCGGCGCGGGCCTGGTCACCGGGCTGGACCGGATGCTGGAACTCCTGGCCGACGTGCTGACCGACGCCAGCTACCCGGCCGACTGGGTGCAGACCGAGCGGGACCGGCTGGTGGACCGCATCCAGGTGGCGTTGAGCCAGCCCGCCCACCTGGCCCGGACGGCGCTGCTGCGGCGGATCTACGGCCGGCACCCGTACGCGGTGCAGACCCCGGAGCCGGACCAGGTGCGGGCGGTCCGGCCGGCGGTGCTGCGCCGGCTGCACGCCGAGCGGGTGCACCCGGCCGAGGGGGTGCTGGTGCTGGTCGGCGACGTGCAGCCGGAACGCGCGCTGGACGCGGCGGAGAAGGCGCTGGGCGGCTGGACCGGGGACAGCCGGGGTGCCGAGCTGCCGCCCGCGCCCCCGCTGGAACCCGGCCCGTTGCTGCTGGTGGACCGGCCCGGCTCGGTGCAGTCCTCGCTGCGGATCGCGTTGCCGGCGGTACCCCGGACCCATCCGGACCATGCCGCGCTGCAACTGGCGAATCTGATCTTCGGCGGCTACTTCTCGTCCCGCTGGACGGAGAACATCCGGGAGGACAAGGGGTACACCTACGGCCCGCACTCCTCGGTGGAGCATTCGGTGGCCGGGTCGGTGCTGGTCGCCGGGGCCGAGGTGGCGACCGAGGTGACCGGGCCGGCCCTGCTGGAGACCACGTACGAGCTGGGCCGGCTGGCCTCGTTGCCGCCCGGCGCGGACGAGCTGGAACAGGCCCGCCAGTACGCCCTGGGCACCCTCCAGCTCGGCATCTCCACCCAGGCCGGGCTGGCCGCGCTGACCAGTGCGTACGCGGGCAACGGGCTGCGGCTGGACTTCCTCGCCGAGCACGCCGCCCGGCTGGCGAAGGTCACCGTCGACGATGTCGCCGAGGTGGGTGCCCGTTATCTCGCCCCGGCGCGGGCGGTGGTGGTGGTGCTCGGTGACGCCGAACGGATCGCCGGTCCGCTGGCCGCCCTCACCCCGGTGCGGACGGAGTCGGCGTGAGCGGGGAGACCGCGCCGCCGCTGGCCCGGTCCACCCTGGACCGGGCGGCGCACCGGCGTACCGACCCGCAGTGGCTGGCGCAGGCGTGGCGGCGGGCCCGGGTGCTGGTGCTGGATTCGACCCGGGACGGGCGGGCCCTGGTCCGGGCGGACGCGAACCCGCCGGTGCTGGTGTTGCGGGACGCCGCCGAGGTCGGCCCGACCCCGGAGGCGTACCGGCTCTTTCTCGGGGTGGAACCGGACGGGGTGCCGGTCTTCGCGGTGGACGCCCCGCTGCCCGAGCTGCCGGGCACCCGGGAGGCCAACCTGCGGGAGATCGGCCACCTGCTCGACGACCGGGACGCGGGGATCTTCACCACCGCGCTCGCCCTGGTCAACTGGCACCTGGGGCACGGCTGGTCACCCCGGACGGGGCACCGGAGCGAGGTCGCCGAGGGCGGCTGGTCGCGGGTGGGCGCGGACGGCCACCGGATGTGGCCGCGTACCGACCCGGCGATGATCGTCCTGGTGCACGACGGGGTGGACGGCCCGGACGGGCATTGCCTGCTCGGCAACAACGCCACCTGGCCACGGACCCCGGGGCAGCGGCGGTTCTCCTGCCTCGCCGGGTACGTCGAGCCGGGGGAGTCCGTCGAGGCGGCCGTGCTGCGCGAGGTCCGCGAGGAGGTCGGCGTCGGGGTCGAGCGGATCACGTACGCGGGCAGCCAGGCCTGGCCGTTCCCCGGCTCGCTGATGCTGGGCTACCTGGCCGAGGCGGACCCGGGGGAGCCGGTGCGGGTGGACCCGACGGAGATCGCGTACGCCCGCTGGTTCACCCGGCGCGAGATCGGCGCGGTGCTGGCCGGTCGGGCGGTGGACGCCGGGGACGGCGACCGGGTGATCCTGCCGCCGCCGTCGTCGATCGCGCTGTTCCTGATCCACCGCTGGCTCGACGGCCACTGCTGACCGTCCGGCGCGGCTGCGGTCCCGGCCCCGGGCCGTCGTTGCCGCGACGGACCCCGGGCCGGGAACACGGGCCGTCGTGGCCGGGCGGGAGACGGCCCGGCGGGGCCGGTCCGACCACGACGGACGTCGGTCAGCCGGGCGGGTGCCGGCGCCGTCGGCCGGGTTCGCCGAGCGGCAGCACCTTGATCCGCTGCCGGCCGGCGCGGACCGCGCCCACGGTGGACAGGGCCCGGGCCAGCAGCAGGGCGGCGTCCCGGTCCTCGGCGTGCACGGTCTGGCGGCGTAGTTCGGGGGTGGTGGTCTCGTTGCGTAGGCAACCTCCGCCGGCCCAGGTGGCGGCGAGGTCGATGTCGGCGGCGGTGCGGATGTCGGTTCGGACGATCAGGTAACGCATGGTGGTCTCCGGACGGACCGCGGGTGGCCGGGTACGTTGTGGAACTTCCACGTCACTGGATCGTCATGTTACGCCCGCCGGTGCTCCCGGCAAGGCGGACGCGGTGCTTCGGCCGGGTCCTGTCCGATCATCTGATGCCTGCTCAGGTGGGTCGCCCGTACGGAGTGGACGGGTGTGGCGACGCGACGACGCGGGGCCGCCGGCAGGCTGCCGACGGCCCCGCAGCGGTGACCGGATCAGTCCAGGGCGAACTGGCCGTCCTTGGTGCCCTGGAGGAAGCCGAGCCAGCCGGCCTGCGGGAACAGCAGCACCGGGCCGTCCGGGTCCTTGCTGTCCCGCAGCGCCACCTCGGTCGTCGCGGTGCGCAGCCGGGCGACCTCCACACAGTTGGAGGTCTGGCTACGGCTGCTCTTGTGCCAGCGCAGGTCGGCGGGCACGGTCTGGATCTCGTTCATGGCTCTGCTCCTGGTTCCTGGAACTGCTTCGACGAAACGAGCGGCGGTCGCCCGGCCCCGGCGGGTCGGTGTGTCACCGCTCCGTCAGGCGCCCAGGTTGTCGGCGGCGTTGGGCCGGCGCTGCTGTCGGACCCGGGACCGTCGAGGACGAGGCTGCCGTGTCGGTCAGCCGTCCCGTCGCCGTGAAGAGCCAGGTAAGGGTGTCCGATGCGGAGAGCGCCGCCGAGCATAGCCACTCAAACGCCACTTTATAGCGATTTACCGTAGATGCCTCGGTCGACATGACGTCGATGAAGCCTCCTTCGATCGCCAGCGTCTCCGGGTCCTGCGAATCGGTGAACCGGTAGAGCGAGAAGGCCGTCGGCGGCAGGTAGAACTCGCCGATCCGGGTGTCGCGCAGCAGCAGGTGCAGCGTCACGTTCGGCAGCATGGCCAGCTCGCAGAGGTGGGCGAGTTGATCCCGCAGCACGTCCGGCGGGCAGGCCCGGCGGCCCAACGCCGCCTCCTCCAGCACCGCCGTGTAGCGGGGGCCGTCCGGCCGGTCCAGCAGGGACTGCCGGCCCAGCCGCGCCTTGACCTCGGTCTCCGGGTCGTCCCCGGCGGACGGGTCGGCCGAAGCGGCGGCGGCGTTCGCCGAGACGATCCGCAGCCGGGCGTACCCCTCGGTCTGCAACAGCCCCGGCACCAGGACCGGGTTGTACTCGCGGATCTGGGCGCAACCCGCCTCCAGTTCCGCCCAGCCCAGCTGCTGCTGGGTCATCACCGGGTACGACTTGCGCCAGGCGCGCATGTCGCCGGCCTCCTCGGTGATGACCAGCAACTCCTCCCGCAGGGCGGGGGCGGCCCGGTAGAGGTCGAGCAGGACGGCGACGTCCTCCGGGTCGGGCCGGCTGCGGCCGTTCTCCAGCCGGGACAGCTTCGACGCCGACGCCCAGCCGATCCGTTCGATCACCTGGTCGCCGGTGAGTCCCGCCGCCTCGCGCAGGCGACGCAGGTCAGTGCCGAGCCTGCGGCGACGCAGGATCGGGCTCGGTACGGCAGGAGGCACGGTGTCCTCGATTCCGTAGACCGCCACGAGACGCGACGGTAACTGTATGAAACTCGCCCCCCACGGTCAGTATGGACGGCGCGACCGGCGTCGGAGGTCCCGGCGAGGGCGTGTCTTGCGACAAAAAGACGACTGTGGAACGTGTCAGCCGGGCCCGGGACGACGCCGTCCCCACCGGCGGCAGTTCCCCCGTACGCGTCCAGCCGGACGCCACCCCCGCCGGAGGGAACCCATGCGCACCGTCCTGCGCCGCCCCGACTTCCGTCTGCTCTTCGTCGCGCTGCTGGCCAGCATGGCGGCCGAGTCGATGCTGCTGCTCGCCCTGGCCATCTGGGTCAAGGACCTGACCGGCTCCGACGGGCTGGCCGGCGCGACCATCTTCGCGATCATCGCGCCGATGATCCTGGCCCCGCTGGTCGGCTGGGTGGTCGACCGCTACCGCCGCCGGCCGTTCTTCGTGGTCGCGAACCTGGGCACGGCCCTGCTGCTCAGTCCGCTCTTCGCGGTCCACGACCGGGCCGACGTCTGGATCATCTACGTGGTGGCCGCCTGCTACGGGCTGTCCTACCTGACCCTGCACGCGACCCTGAGCGGCCTGCTCCGCCAGCTCGTCCCGAGCGAGCTGCTGGCCGACGCGAACGGGGCGTTGCAGACCGTACGGCAGGGCCTGCGCCTCGGCGGGCCGCTGGCCGGCGCGGCCCTCTACGCCGCGGTCGGCGGCTGGCTGCTGACCAGCCTGGCGATGACCGGGTTCGTGGTCGCCGCCGCCGTGGTGGGGCTGCTCCGGGTGACCGAGCTCCCGCCGGCCGCCGCCGCCCTGCGCTGGCCGGCCGAGCTGGGCGCGGGGCTGCGCCACCTGTCCCACCAGGCCGCCCTGCGCCGGGCCCTGCTCGGCTACGGCCTGGGCTCGCTCGTGATGGGCTTCACCGAATCGCTGATCTTCGCGTACGTCGACCAGGGACTGCGCCGCGACGCCGCCTTCGTCGGCGTGCTGATCGCCGTGCAGGGGATCGGCGGCCTGGTGGGCGGCCTGCTCTCGCCGACGGTGGTGCGCCGGGTCGGCGAACTGGGCGCGCTCGCGGTGGGGGTGACCCTGTTCGGCCCGGCTGCGCTGACCCTGGCCTGGCCGGACCTCCGGCTCGGCGTGCTGGCCCTGCTGCTCGCCGGACTGTCCCTGCCGCTGACCATGGTCGGGCTGACCACGCTGGTCCAGCGGCGTACCCCGCCGGGGCTGCTCGGTCGGGTCACCGCCGCCTCCGAGGCGCTGGTCAGCGGACCGCAGGCGGTCTCCATCGGGGCCGGGGCGCTGCTCGTCGGCGTGTTCGACTACCGGCTGCTCTTCGTGCTCGTCGGGGTGGTCACCACAGCCGCCGGCCTGTGGCTCTGGCGGGGTCGACGGCTCACCCCGCCGCTCCCGCCGAGGACACCGCCCGTGGCCCGCATCCCGGCCCCCCGTCGTCCGCTGCCCGACCCGACCGCCCCCCGCCTGCCCGGGCGCTGACCCCGCGACACGACGCAGCGGCCGGCCCCGGTGGGGGTCGGCCGCTGCGTGAAGCGGGGAGGGCTCAGCCCGCGATCGTGGCCAGGTGCTGCTTGACCTGGGTGATGGAGGGGTTGGTCAGGGCGCTGCCGTCGGCGAAGCGCAGCGTCGGCACGGTCTGGTTGCCGCCGTTGACGCTCATCACGAAGTCCGCGGCCTTCGGGTCCTGCTCGATGTCGACCACCTCGTACCCGATGCCTTCCCGGTCCAGCTGCGACTTCAGCCGGTGGCAGTAGCCGCACCACGGAGTGGAATACATGGTCAACATCGTCGGATCCTCCAAGGGTCGCCGCACCGGCCCGGGTCAGGCCAGGCTAACCGGTGCAACACCGGCCGGAGCTGAGATGATTCCTCGCTGTGGCGGTTCACTCAGCGGCGGAGACGGTGCTCGCCGGGCTGGACCCGGAGCAGCGGTCGGTGGTGACCGCCCCGGCCGGCCCGGTCTGCGTCCTGGCCGGCGCCGGCACCGGCAAGACCCGCGCGGTGACCTCCCGGATCGCCCACCGGGTGCTGACCGGCGGGATCTCCGGGCGGCACGTGCTCGCGGTCACCTTCACCGCCCGCGCCGCCGCCGAGATGCGATCCCGGCTCACCCTGATCGGGGTGCCGGGGGTGCAGGCGCGGACGTTCCACGCGGCGGCGCTGCGCCAGGTGCGGTACTTCGCGCCCCGGCTGCTGTCCGGGCGGGCCATGCCCGAGTTGCTGGACAGCAAGGTCCGGGTGGTCACCCTGGCCGCCGCCAAGGTCGGCCTGCGGGCCGACCGGGCCGCCGCCCGGGACCTGGCCGGCGAGATCGAGTGGGCCAAGTCGTCGCTCGTCGAGCCGGGGGAGTACGTGGTCGCCGCGACCCGGGCGCTGCGCGAGACGCCGTACGAGCCGGCGAAGGTGGCCGAGGTGTTCACCGCGTACGAGCGGCTGAAGCGCTCCTCCGGGGTGATCGACTTCGAGGACATGCTGCGCGCCGCGGTGTGGGGCATCGAGGAGCACCCGGACGTCGCCGAGCAGGTACGCGGCCAGTACCGGCACTTCGTCGTCGACGAGTACCAGGACGTCAACCCGCTCCAGCAGCGGCTGCTCGACGCCTGGCTGGGCGGCCGGGACGACGTGACCGTGGTCGGTGACGCCAGCCAGACGATCTACTCGTTCACCGGGGCCACCTCGGCGTACCTGATCGACTTCCCGCGCCGGCACCGGGCGGCCACCGTGGTCCGGCTGGTCCGCGACTACCGCTCCACCCCGCAGGTGGTCGGGTTGGCCAACGCGGTGATCGGGCAGGCCCGGGGCACCGAGGCGCGGCTGCGGCTGGAGCTGCACGGCCAACGCCCGCCCGGCCCCGAACCGGAGCTGCGGATCTTCACCGACGAGCCGGCCGAGGCGACCGCGGTGGCGGCCCGCTGTCGGGTGCTCGTCGACGGGGGCACCCCGGCGCGGGAGATCGCCGTGCTGTTCCGCACCAACGCCCAGTCCGAGGCGTACGAGAAGGCGCTGACCGAGGCCGGCGTCCCGTACGTGGTGCAGGGGGCGGAGCGGTTCTTCGAGCGCGCCGAGGTCCGCCAGGCGATGGTGGCGCTGCGGGCCGCCACCCGTTCGATCCCGGGCGAGACACCGCTGCCGGTCGCCGTCCGGGAGGCGCTGACCGCCGTCGGCTGGACGCCCGACACCGCCCCGCCCGGTGGTGCCGCCCGGGAACGCTGGGAGGCGCTCGCCGCCCTGGTCCAGCTCGCCGAGGAGTACGCGGCCAGCCCCGAGGTGCTGCCGATCGGCGAGGCCGCGACGGTGGAGCGCCCGCCCAGCCTGGCCGACTTCAACGACGAGCTGGCCCGGCGGGCCGCCCAGCAGCACGTGCCGACGGTGGACGGGGTGACCCTGGCCTCCCTGCACTCGGCCAAGGGGCTGGAGTGGGACGCGGTCTTCCTGGTCGGTCTCTCCGAGGGCACCCTGCCCACCTCGTACGCCCGTACCCCGGAGCAGGTCGAGGAGGAGCGGCGGCTGCTCTACGTCGGGATCACCCGGGCCCGGCAGTGGCTCTGGCTGTCGTACGCCTCGGCCCGCTCGCCGGGTGGGCGGGCCCGCCGGCCGTCGCGGTTCCTGCCCCAGCTGGACCGCAGCGGCGGCGGCGAACGGGCCGGTACGGCCCGGTCGGGCGGTGCGGGCGCGGCGAAGCGCGCGGTCGAGCGGCGGCGGGCCCCGGTGGTTTCCTGCCGGATCTGCGGCGCGACCCTGGTCGCCGGGGCCGACCGCAAGTTGGGCCGCTGTCACACTTGCCCGTCCGACATCGATGAGCAACTATACGAGCGGCTGTGTGACTGGCGGGCCCGGGTGGCCGGGGCGCAGCGGGTCCCGGCGTACGTGGTCTTCACCGACGCCACCCTGGTCGCGCTGGCCGAACGGCGGCCGGGCCGGGTCGAGGAGCTGATCGCGATCGCCGGCATCGGCCCGCGCAAACTCGGCCTGTACGGCGAGGCGGTGCTGGCGTTGGTGGCCGGCGCGACGGTCGACGAGATCGGCCCGGAAAAAACTCTCGAAATCTCGTCGTAAATTCGTTTGCCCTCGCCCCGTGGCGAGGAATAGCCTCAGGACGCACCTCGGGAGCAGCGCCATAACGGCTGCTCACGGGGGCTGAGTCCGAATCGGCACGAGGAACGTGAGGGAGGTGGCACCCGTGGAGATCATCACCTATGAGCGTCCGGCGGCGATGCCAGCTGCCTGCGCTCCGCTGTCGGCTGCGTGGGTGGCCCTTGCCGCTCCGCGACCGTCGATCCCGCAGGTGCACCAGGTCTCGGTTCAGGCCGAGCTGAACCTGACTGTTGCGCCCACTGCGGGAGTCGAGGGGACCAGTGGCTTCACGGGTCTGGGCATCGATGTCGCCAAGAAGCGCATGGATGTCCGCGGCGTTCCACCTCGAGGTAGACCGGTCTGACACTCAGACCACCGGCTCACCTCGAGGCCGCGGAACCCGCTCACCGGGATCCGCGGCCTCAGTTTTTTGCCCGTCGAAGTACGTCGGAAATGCGATCCACGAGATCGAAGTGAGAGAGAGGTGACCGGGAGATGAGTCTGGCGTTGGCCCCCCTCGACGTGAGCGTCGAGCTGGAGGCGAACCTGCCCTGTCGGAAGTTCGACCCCGACCTGTGGTTCTCCGACTCGCCCACCGACCTGGAGCTGGCCAAGTCGCTCTGCGGGGACTGCCCGCTGCGCGTCGAGTGCCTGGCCGGGGCGGTCGAGCGGGCCGAGCCGTGGGGCGTCTGGGGCGGCGAGATCTTCGAGCGTGGCGCGGTCGTCCCGCGTAAGCGGCCCCGGGGCCGTCCGCGCAAGGAGGACCTCGCCCGCGACGCCGCCCTCCGGGTCGAGGCCGAGGCGCGACTGGCGGCCAGTGGTGTGGCCACCTCGCGCAGCGCGGTCCGACTGGCAGCCTGACCTACCCGATCCGTTCCACCCACCCGCCGATGATCATCGGCCGCGAGAAAGTTGACCACGATGCTGCACCTGCCGAACGGAACCGAGATGCAACTACTCCACGAAGCGTTGTCCCGGGCTCGAATGCGCCGGCCTCAGGCCGGTCGTACCACCACGAGCACTGAGGCGCACCGTTCCGCCCGTACCGTCGCGATGAACAGCCGGAGCCAGTCGGCTCGCGACCTGGGCGTTCTCTGAAACCACCACTGATACGCGGGGGCGGTGACCGGATCATGGTCACCGCCCCCGCGTCGTGTCGGTCGGCCGTCGCCCCGCCGTCGCCGGTCAGGCGACCGGGGCGAAGCCGGGCAGCCAGCGCTCCAGGATCCCCCGGTAGGGGGCCTTCGCCTCCAACTGGCACAGCACCCCGATCGAGCCCAGCGTCACCCGGTGGATCAGCAGGTACGACGGCGGCAGGTTGAGCTGCCGGCTGAACTGGAAGGCGGGCGACTTCGGGCTGGCCAGCCGGGTCGCCTCGGCGCGCAGCCAGGCCCGGGTGAACCGGAACTCCTCCTGCGCCACCGGGTCCAGCATCGGGCGGATGTAGTCCAGCAGCGCCCGGGCGTCGATCGGCTCGGTCGGGTTGACGAAGCCCTCCTCGCGCAGCCCGGCGACGACCGCGTCGGCGTCGCCGCGCAACGACAGCCCGAGCAGCCGGCCAATCGGCTCCGGCGTGCCCTCGGGCATCCGGGCCACCGCGCCGAAGTCGATCACACCGAGCCGGCCGTCCGGCAGCAACCGGAAGTTGCCCGGGTGCGGGTCGGCGTGCAGCAGCCCGGCCCGGGGCGGGGCGGACAGGTGCAGGGTCGCCATCAACCGGCCGGCCGTGTCGCGCTGCTCCTCGGTGCCCTCCCGGATGATGTCCGCCAGCGGCGTTCCCTCGATCCACTCGGTGACCAGCACCCGGGGCGACGACGAGAGCACCGTCGGGATGAAGATCTCCGGGTCGTCGGCGTACGCGGCGGCGAAGGCGCGCTGCGACTCGGCCTCCAGCTCGTAGTCCAACTCCTCGGTGATCCGTTCCCGCAGCTCGGCCAGGAGCGGCTTGACGTCCAGGCCGGGCTGGATGGCGCGGAACATCCCGCCCAGCCGGGAGAGCTGCTTGAGGTCGGCGAGCAGCGCGTCCCCCGCGCCCGGGTACTGGATCTTGACGGCGGCGGACCGGGACACCCCGGTCTCCGGGTCCCGCCACACCGCCCGGTGCACCTGGCCGATGCTGGCCGCCGCGGCCGGGCTGTCGTCGAACTCGACGAACCGGTCCCGCCAGTCCGGCCCGAGCTGCTCCGCGAGCACCTTGTGCACGCTCGCCACCGGCAGCGGCGGGGCGGCCTCCTGGAGCTTCGTCAACGCCTGCCGGTAGGGCGCGGCGATCTCGTCCGGCAACGCCGCCTCGAACACCGACAGCGCCTGGCCGAACTTCATCGCCCCGCCCTTGAGCTGCCCGAGGACGCTGAAAAGCTGCTCGGCGGTACGTTGCTGGATCTCGGCGGAGATGACGTCGGAGGCGATGCCGGTGACGCGCTTGCCCATCCCGAGGACGGTCCGACCGGCGAAGCCGAGCGGCAGAGCGGCGAGCTTGGCGGTCCGGGACACGGCGCGGCGCGGGATGTCGGTCACCTGGCCATTGTTACCGACTTCGTGGCCCCGCTGCTGCGCTGAAGCCGGGCTGGGTGGCCCCGTCCCCCGTTCCACGCTCCCGCGACGCCCGCCGGCCACCCCCACCGTGCCCCGCCGGGCGGTCGGTACGGCCGCGGCGGGGGCTGATCCCGGCCGGCCGCCGCTGTGCCGCCGGTCGGGCCGAGCTGCTCGCCGGCCGGCTGGAGCTGGTCGCCGTGCTCACCCCGGCGGTGGCCCGCGTCAGCGGCCCGAGCAGGAGCAGTCGGGGTGCGGTGCCCAGGCCCGACGGCGTAACCGGCCGCCCGGCCCGACCTCCACCGTGCAGCCGACCGTCTCCGGGGTGCCGCCGTCGAGCTGGGTCAGCGCCTCGCCGACCGCGTAACCGGCGGCGGTGAGCAGGGTGGCGGCGCCGCAGGACTGGTGGGCCGGGCCGGTGGCGAGCTGGGCGGCCAGGCCGGGCCAGCCCGGGTCACGATCGGTGCGGTGCAGCTCCAGGCAGTGCAGGCAGGGCCCCACCGGCGGCCGGACCAGGGGGCCGACCACCGGCATCCCTTCCCGCAGGGTGAGCAGCAGGTGGGGCTGGCGACGCCGGGCGTACCCGGTGGCGAGCAGGTCCGCCGGACGGTCCGTGCCGAGCTGCACCACCAGCTCGGCCCGGCGGCGGCCGGCCGGGCGGGTGCGGGTGCCCGGGGCGGCCCGGTCGATGGCCGCCCGGACCGCGTCGGCCAGCGGCTGCCCGACGTCGGCGGCGGCCAGCCCGGTGCCCACCAGGTCACCCGGCTGCACCGGACCGGTCAGCCCGACCGTCACCTGCCCGACGCCGGCCTGGGCCAGGGCCACGGCGACGGGCGCACCGAGCCGGCCCGCCCCGGCCACCACCACCCGGGCGGCGCGGCGGCGACGGAGCACCTGGGCCGGCGTGCCGGGCAGGGCGGGCGCGGCCAGGGCGAGCGCCCCGGCCTCCGCGGCCAGCCGGGTCCGGTCCGGGCCGGTCAGGTCGCGGGGGAGCAGGGTGTGCGCCGGTACGACCAGCCCCGCGGCGTGCAGGGTGTCGATCAACCCCCGGGCCTGGCCCGGGTCGACCCGGGCGCTCGCCGCGTCCGCCAGCACGCCACGTTCACTGCGGGTGCCGTCGAGCAGGTCGAGCAGCCGGGTGACCCGCGAGTCGGCCACCTCCAGCAGGACGGCCCGGCCGGGCGTCAGCCCCAGTTGCAGGGTGTGCCGGTCCCGCCAGAGCCGGGTCAGGCCCGGCAGCAGGGCCGGACGCAGCAGCGCGGTACGGGAGGGCACGGGGTGGGAAGGCGCGGGGTGGGGCGGGCTCATGACAACGAATCGTGACCGAGTCCCTGCGGTGCGTCGATCGTTGTCCACAGGTGCGCAGCGCCGGATCCAGCGTTGTCCACAGGTCTCGGCGAGTTATCCACAGGTTACCCGGAGTTATGTCGGGCAGCCGACAGATCTGCCGCCCGGGTGGTGGGTGACCGGCCGCCGCCGCAGCCGGGCCGGGTGGGGCGCTGCGGGCGGTTCCGGAGTCCCGGTTCGGGTTGGAATCGCGGTTCGGGTTGGAATCGCGGGAGGGGCGGCCCACCGGGCCGCCCCTTGCGCGTCGTACCCGGACGGGTCAGACCTTGGCCTTGCCCAGGATGCGGTTCACTGTTGTGCCGCACACCGGACACTTGCCCTTGGCCATGTTCATCCCGGTCTTCGAGACCTCGACGTGCCCCTCGAAGTCCCGCTTCTCCTTGCACTTCACGCAGTAACCGTTGTAGGTCTGGGCCTGGTCGGCCACGGTAGCCTCCTCGTCTCGTCCGCCGGGCACGTCGGTCCGGCGGTGCTCCCGGCGGCGGGCCGTGGGGGCGCCGGCGCCGGGTCCTTCTCCGCGGCCACCCACGTGACCGCCGGTTGGCGGACCCTACCCAGGTCTGGGCGGTTCCATGTCAGCGGTGCATCGACACTGTGAGCAAGTCGACGTCGAGAGTGTGCATCCCGAAATAGGCGGGATAAGTGAGTTTGCCGGGGACACGCCGTGTGGAGCCCTCTGGGAGGTCCCCCGGACGGGGGTGCGGCGACGCCGTCGGGACCGATCACCTACGGTGGAGATCGCACCCGGCGGTGGCTTCCGGCGTCGCCACGAAGGGTGACGAGGGTCCAGGCTCATGGTCACCACCAGTTTTTTTCGGACTCCTTACTACTAACCACCATTTTCCGGGCGCGTGTCGGGGTGTTGACCCTTGCGGACCCCTGGTCAGTACGCATTAGCTTTCCCTCGTGGCAGGAAACCACGGCTGCGCGGCCCACTGATGGCGGCGGCGCGGAAGCCAGTCGTCGAGGTACGGCGCAGTCAGCGCCGGCGACGCACGGTGTCCGCCTACCGGGACGGCGAGCGGGTCGTGGTGCTCATCCCGGACCAGTTCTCCCGGGCCGAGGAGAGCGAGTGGGTCGACCGGATGCTCGCCCGGCTCGCCGCCCGGGAGGGCCGGCTGGCCCGCAACGACACCGAACTGCTCGACCGGGCCCTGCGCCTGATCAACCTGTACCTGGCCGACCAGGGTGGCGACGCCCTGCCGGCCAGCGTCCGTTGGGTCACCAACCAGAACGGCCGTTGGGGTTCCTGCACCCCCGCCGACCGGACCATCCGGATCTCGCACCGGCTCCAGGAGATGCCCGACTGGGTGCTCGACTACGTGCTGCTGCACGAGTTGGCGCACCTCATCGTGCCGAGCCACAACGCCCGCTTCTGGGCCCTGGTCGGCCGGTACGCCAAGACCGAACGGGCCCGGGGCTACCTGGAGGGCGTCGCCGCCGCCTCCGCCGTCCCGATCGCCGGCTGACCGCCCCACCCGTCGACCGCCCTGCCGGGGTCGATCACCCGTACCGCGCCCACTAGGGTCGGGGAATGGTCCGACGGGTGGTGGTGGCGTTGCTCGGTCCGGTGGCCTGGACGCCGCCCGGGGTGGACCCGGCGCGCTGGCGTACCGCCCTGGCCGAGGACGTGGTGGACCTGCTCGCCACCCTGGCCGAGGTGGAGTCCGCGCTCGCGGTGACCCCGGCCGACCGCTGGCTGGCCGACGCGGTGCGCTGGCCCGACACCCCCGTGTACGAGGTGCCCGAGCCGACCGTCACCGCCGCGCTGGCCGCCCTCGACGGGTACGACCAGGCCGCCGTGGTCGCCGCCGACGCCCCCGACCTGCCGGGGCTCGTCCTGGGCAAGCTGCTGCGACCCCTGACCAGCCGACCCGTCGCCGTCGCCCCCGTCGAGGGCGGCCCGGGACTGCTCGGCGTGGCGTCCCGGCTGCCCGTACCCGGGTGGCTGCCGGCGCTGGACCTGGACGTCGCCGGGCCGGCGGACCTGCGGCGCGCGGCGTCCGCCCCGGCCGACGTGGCGGTCACCCCCGGCTGGCACCGGCTGCGCGGCCCGGCCGACCTGGCCGCCCTGGACCCGGCCGTGGAGGGCTGGGAGGCGACCCGCGCCCTGCTCTCCGGCCACCGCACCTGACCCGCCACCAGCCACCGGACTGACCCCGGCAACGGCGACCGGCCGGTCCCCCGGGAATCGGGTGGGCCGGCCGGTGTCGCGGCTGGTCCGTGGCGGTCAGGGCCGGTCGGCGTCGCCGTCGGTGTCGTCGGGGCGGGGACGGCTGCCCGGTGCCTGCTCCTCGGGGCCGCCCGGGGCGGTGAAGTCGAAGGTGGCCAGCTCGTCGTCGAGGTCCGTCGAGGTGGTCGCGAACGCCACCGGGTCGGCGAAGTCCGCGTCCGAGGGGAGCAGGTCGGGGTGGCCCCAGACCGCGTCCCGCCCGGCGATGCCCCGGTGCTCGGTCAGCGCCGCCCAGAGCGCCGACGCCTCCCGCAGCCGGCGCGGGCGCAGCTCCAGGCCGACCAGCGCGGCGAAGGTCTGCTCGGCCGGCCCGCCGGCCGCCCGGCGGCGACGGAACGCCTCGCCGAGGCGGACCACGTTGGGCAGCCGGTCGGCCGCCGCGCTGTCCACCACGTGACAGACCCAGCCCTCGACCAGCGCGAGCACCGTCTCCAGCCGGGCCAGGGACGCCTTCTGCGCGGGGGTGTCCTCCGGGGTGAAGATCCCCTCCAGGGCGATGGCCTGCATCGACTCCGGGTCGGTCGGGTCGACCCGGCCCATCGCCTCCTCGATCGCCTCCCGGTTGACCCGGATGCCGGACGCGTAGTTCTCGACCGCGGTCAGCACGTGCCCGCGCAGCCACGGGACGTGCTCGAAGAGCCGCTGGTGGGCCGCCTCGCGCAGGGCCACGTAGAGGCGTACCTCGTCTTCCGGCAGCTCCAGGCCCTCGCCGTACACCCGGATGTTGGCCGGGATCAGCGCGGCGGTGCCGGCCGGGCCGAGCGGCAGGCCGATGTCACCGGCGGAGAGCACCTCGGCGGCGAGCTGCCCGAGGGCCTGCCCGAGCTGACCGCCGAAGAGTGCGCCGCCCAGGGTGGCGACCATCGACTGCATCGGGCCGAGCTGGGCGCGCGCCTCCGGCGGGACCAGGTCGCCCATCGCGCCGACCATCCGGCTGGCGACCGGGTCGCAGAGCTTGCGCCAGACGTCGAGCGTCTTGTAGATCCACTCGTTGCGGTTCCACGCCAGGGAGGTGCGGATGCCGGTCGGCCAGGCCGACGCCGGCTCCAGCCAGAGGTCGGCCAGGCGCAGCGCCTCCTCCACCGCGTGCCGTTCGTAGGGGGAGGCCATCGGGTCACCCGTGGCCGCGAGCTGGCTGGCGGCCACCTGGCGGGCCAGGTCCCAGTTGACCGGCCCGCTGCCCGGCGCGGAGAGCAGGTGCTGCAACTGCGACATGAACTGCTGCATCTGCGCGGGATCGTTGGGGTCTGGTGGTTGCCCACCCGGGAGCGCGAAACCGAACGGAATATCAGGCACGACGTCTACGGTACGCGCGCCGCGCCCCTGGTAGCCGCCGTCGGCGTTGCGCTGAGGGCGAAGTCCGCCGCAGCCCGCCGGACCCGCCGCCACCGGTCGGTACGCTCTGCCGCATGAGACGTCGTGGCGTGACCGTCCTCCTCGGTGCTCTGCTCACCACCCTGCTGAGCATCGGCGTGCTCGGCGCGCCCATCCCGTACGTGGTGCTCGGCCCCGGGCCGACGGTGAACACCCTCGGCACCAACGACGGCCGGGAGGTCATCCAGGTCAGCGGGCGGGAGACCTCCACCTCCGCCGGTCAGCTCCGGATGACCACGGTCGGTGTGCAGCCGACGGTGAAGCTGCGCGCCGCGATAGCCGGCTGGCTGTCGAAGGACGAGGCGGTCGTCCCCCGGGAACTGGTCTACCCGCCGGGCGAGTCGCAGGAGGAGGTCGAGAAGCGCAACGCCGAGGACTTCCAGAACTCGCAGAGCAGCGCCGAGACCGCCGCGCTGGTCAAGCTCGGCTACCCGGTCGAGGTGGTGGCGAAGGAGGTCGCCGCGGACGGGCCGGCGGCCGGTGCGCTCAAGGCCGGCGACGTGCTCACCACCGTCGACGGCGCCGAGGTCACCTCGGCGACCCGGCTGGTCGAGCTGGTCCGCAGCAAGCCCGCCGGCACCAGCCTGACCATCGGGTACGTCCGCGACGGCGCCCCCGGCACCGCCACCGTGACCAGCCGGGAAGCCGACGGCCGGCCGCGCATCGGCGTGGTCCCCGACCAGCGGCAGCCGCACCCGTTCACCCTGAAGATCGACCTGAAGGACATCGGCGGCCCGAGCGCCGGGCTGATGTTCGCCCTCGGCATCATCGACAAGCTCAAGCCGGAGGACCTCACCGGCGGGAAGATCATCGCCGGTACCGGCACGATCGACGACGAGGGCCGGGTCGGTCCGATCGGCGGCATCGCCCAGAAGCTGGTCGGGGCGAAGAAGGCCGGGGCCAAGGTGTTCCTGGTCCCCGCCGACAACTGCGCCGAGGCGGTCCGCAACCCGCAGCCGGGTCTGCCCATGCTCAAGGTCGGCTCGCTGGACGAGGCATTGACCGCGTTGGACACGTTGCGCGCCGGTGGGGAGCCGACCCGCTGCTGAGGGCGGGGCCACGCCGGGACACCGGCGGCGACCCGGGCACGACCTGACCCGCCACGTTCAGGAACACCCCGTACTCTGGGTGCCTGTCCGGAGCCGATCACATCGAGCGTGCGGAGCCAAACA
Source organism: Micromonospora sp. S-DT3-3-22 (assembly GCF_015354745.1). Classification (NCBI taxonomy): domain Bacteria; kingdom Bacillati; phylum Actinomycetota; class Actinomycetes; order Micromonosporales; family Micromonosporaceae; genus Micromonospora; species Micromonospora sp. S-DT3-3-22. Next base: position 8,027 of record NZ_JACGMO010000071.1, on the reverse strand, counting down.
GTGGCCATGCGTAGCAGCCCCCTGCCGAGGATGAGTCGGCGCGGACGCGTCACCATCGGGGTCCTGGTCGGGGTGTTCCTCCTGTTCACCCTGCTGGGCTGGGGGGTGCAGGCGTGGACCGACTGGCTGTGGTTCGACGAGGTCCGCTACACCCAGGTCTTCACCGGCATGCTGATCACCCGGTTGCTGCTCTTCCTCGCCGTCGGGCTCGGCCTGGCCGCGTTCGTCGGCGGGAACCTGTGGCTGGCGTACCGGTTGCGGCCGAAGCTGCGCCCGCACTCGCTGGAGCAGGCCACCCTGGAGCGGTACCGGATGCTGCTCACCCCCCGCATCGGCACCTGGATCAGCCTGACGGCCGTGGTGCTCGGCCTGTTCGCCGGGCTCTCCGCGCAGGGCCGCTGGTCGCAGTGGCTGCTGTTCCGCAACGGTGGCAACTTCGGCGTCAAGGACCCGGAGTTCGGCATCGACGTCGGCTTCTACGTCTTCCAGTTGCCGTTCTGGCGCTACCTGCTCGGGGTCGGCTTCACCGCCGTGGTGCTGGCCCTGATCGGCGCGCTGGCCGTGCACTACATCTTCGGCGGGGTGCGCCTACAGGGCGTCGGCGACCGGATGACCAACGCCGCGCGGGCCCACCTGAGCACGCTGGTGGCGTTCTTCGTCCTGCTCAAGGCCGTGGCGTACGTGCTGGACCGGCGGGCCATGCTGCTGGAGTACAACGAGGGCGCCAAGCTGTACGGCGCCGGCTACGCCGACGTCAACGCGCTGCTGCCGGCCAAGGAGATCCTGGCCTACATCTCGGTGGTGGTGGCGATCGCCATCATCGTCTTCTCCAACGCGGTGATGCGGAACCTGGTCTGGCCGGGCATCTCGCTGGCCCTGCTCGGCGTCTCCGCCGTCGCGATCGGCGGCATCTACCCGTGGGCGGTGCAGACCTTCGAGGTCAAGCCGAGCGCCCGGGACAAGGAGGCCCCGTACATCCAGCGGAGCATCAACGCCACCCGCGACGCGTTCGACATAGCCGACGTGCAGACCGAGGGGTACGCGGCCAGCAACCTGGTGCCCCCGGCCAGCCTGGCCACCGACACCTCGGTGGTGCCGAACGTCCGGCTGCTCGACCCGCAGCTCGTCTCCGAGACGTACACCCAGCTCCAGCAGGTCCGCGGGTTCTACGACTTCGGCCCCAAGCTGGACATCGACAGGTACTCGGTGGAGAACAAGACCTCCGACTACGTGGTCGGGGTGCGGGAGATCAACTACGGCGAGCTGACCGACCAGCAGAACAACTGGATCAACCGGCACACCGTCTACACCCACGGCTACGGCCTGGTCGCGGCCCCGGCCAACCAGGTGGTCTGCGGCGGGCAGCCGTACTTCGTCTCCGGCTTCCTCGGCGAGAAGGCGCAGGAGGCGTGCTCCTCGCAGGCCGAGCAGATCCCGGCCAGCCAGCCGCGGATCTACTACGGCGAGCGGATGCAGCCCGACGACTACGCCATCGTCGGCCAGAGCAGCCCGGACAAGGACGTCGAGTTCGACCGGCCCACCCCGACCACCGGCGGCGAGCAGTACTACACCTACACCGGTGAGGGCGGCGTCGAGATCGGCTCGTTCACCCGGCGGCTGCTCTACTCGATCAAGGAGCAGGAGACGAACTTCCTGCTCTCCGAGGCGGTCAACGAGAACTCCAAGCTGCTGTACGTGCGTAACCCCCGGGACCGGGTGGAGAAGGTCGCCCCGTTCCTCACCCTCGACGGCGACCCGTACCCGGCGGTGGTGGGCGGCAAGGTCCAGTGGATCATCGACGGCTACACCACGGCCGCGACCTACCCGTACGCCGAGCGGATCAACCTCCAGCAGGAGACCACCGACGAGCTGACCAACCGGGGCACGTTCCAGCTCGCCCGGGAGAACGTCAACTACATGCGCAACTCGGTGAAGGCCACCGTCGACGCGTACGACGGCACCGTCCGGCTCTACGAGTTCGACGACGCCGACCCGGTGCTCAAGGCGTGGAACAAGGCGTTCGGCGGGGACCTGGTGCTGCCCAAGAGCGCCATCCCGGCCGACCTGGCCGCCCACTTCCGCTACCCGGCCGACATGTTCAAGGTGCAGCGCAACCTGCTCACCAAGTTCCACGTCACCAACCCCGGCGACTTCTACTCCGGTCAGGACTTCTGGCAGGTGCCGAACGTGCCGGACGCGCCGGACAGCGGGCAGAAGCAGCCGCCGTACTACCTGTTCACCCAGTTCCCCAACCAGGACGCCCCACGGTTCCAGCTCACCTCGGCGGTCACCCCGAACGGCCGGCAGAACCTCGCCGCGCTGATCTCCGGGTCGTACGTCGACGGGCAGCCGAAGCTGGAGGTGCTGGAGCTGCCCGACCAGACCCGGATCTCCGGCCCGGTGCAGGTGCACCAGCAGATGACCAACAACGCGACCATCCGGACCGAACTGAACCTGCTCTCCTCCAACCAGGCCCAGGTGCAGTACGGCAACCTGCTGTCCCTGCCGTTCGGCAACGGGATGCTCTACGTGGAGCCGGTCTACGTCAAGAGCAACCAGCAGGACGCGTACCCGCTGTTGCAGAAGGTGCTCCTGTCGTACGGCGACGGCGGCTCGTACGTGGTGCTGGCCAACAACGTCACCGACGGCATCAAGCAGCTCGTCGAGCAGGGCAAACGGGCCGGACAGGGGACCACTCCGCCACCGGGTGGCGAGACGCCGCCACCCTCGGGCGGCACCCCGTCCCCCTCGCCGACGGCCTCGCCCGGGGCGAGCAGCCCACCGCCCAGCGCCGACCTGGCCACCGCCACGCAGCGGGTCCAGGCGGCGATCGCCGAGGTCAAGGCCGCGCAGGCGTCCGGTGACTTCGAGCGGTACGGCCGCGCGCTGAAGGCGCTGGACGAGGCGATCACCGCCTTCCAGCAGGCCCAGCAGGGCAACCCGTCGGGCGCGTCCAGCGGTAACCCGCCCGCCACGCCGACGCCGTCCGGCGGCGGCTGACCCGCGCGCTCCCGCGTCGACGGGGCCCACGATCCGGACCGGGATCGTGGGCCCCGTCGCTTTTCCGACCGGTTGTCCCGCAACCTGACGATGCCGCTGACCGTCTCCAGTGCAGGTGGCCGGGACGGGGGGACGTGGTGCGGGCATGAGGGACGAGCGGAGTTTCGACGAGTTCTACCGGAGCACCTCGGCGCGGACCCTGCGCTACGGTCACGCCGTGGCGGGCGACCACGGAGAGGCACAGGACCTCGTCCAGGAGGCGTACGCCCGCGCCTGGCGGCAGTGGGGCCGGCTGGCGCAGCACCCCGCGCCGGAGGCGTGGCTGCGGCTGGTGGTCAGCCGGCTGGCCGCCGACCGGTTCCGCCGGTTACGGAGCTGGCGGACGGCGCTGAGCCGTACCGGGCCACCGGAGGACGTGCGACCACCCGGTGAGGACACCGTGCTGCTGGTGGCCGCGCTGCGGCAGCTACCCGCGAACCAGCGTCAGGCGCTGGCCCTGCACTACCTGTTCGACATGCCGGTGGAGGAGATCGCCCGGGAGGCCCGGGTGCCCAGCGGCACCGTGAAGTCGTGGCTGTCGCGGGGGCGGTCCCGGCTGGCCGAGCTGCTCCCCGGCGTCTCGGCGAAGGAGCTGGAGGTCAACGATGTCGCGTGAGCTGCACCGTTTCTACCGGTCGTTGGCGCAGGACACCGACCCGGGTGGCCTGGTCCCGCCCGCCCTGGTCCGCCGGTACGCCGACCGGCGGGCCCGGCTGCGGGCGGCCACGGGGGTGCTGGCCGTGGCCGCCTGGTGGGCGGGACGGCGGCCGGCACCCGGTTCGTGTTCACCGCCGCGCCCGGCACGCCGGCCGGGCCGCCCTCCTCCCCGCCCGGCACCGGCGTCTCGGTGCCCGCCCCGGCGGTGTCGCCGGCGGAACCGGTGACCTCCGTCCCGGCCGCGTCCGCGCTCACCGGTTCCGCCGGCCGGTCGCCGGCCGGCACGGTCGGTCCGACCGCCACGTCGCCGTCCGGCCGACCGCCGACCGCGATCCCCGACGCGGCGTTCTTCACCCTCGCCGCGGCCAACGAGACCGGCATGCGGGCGACGTTCGACGCCGGCCCGACGCTGCCGCAGCTCTGCGGCGCGCACCCCGGCGACTCGGGTGTCGTCCAGCGCCGGGGCCGGGCCCTGGCCTTCCGGTACGCCGACACCCCCAAGGGGTACGTCCCGGACGGCAGCTACCGGCACACCGTCACCCTGTACCGGGCCGGTCGCGCCGAGGAGGCCCTCGGTGAGCTGCGGGCGGCGGTGCGGGACTGCCCGGTACAGCAGTCGTCCGACACCCCGGGGGTGACGTCCCGGTACCGGCTGCTCGGCGGGGGCGGCTACGGCGACGAGTCGGTGCTGTTCGAGCTGCGCCGGTCGTACTCCGAAGGGGCGGGTGACCCGGCCGGCGCGGACGAGATCCGGCTGGTCCGGGCGATCCGGCTCGGGGACGTGGTGACCGTGCTCTGGGAGCAGGGCTGGGAGGGCACGTCCAGTGACCGGTCGCAGGTGGACGCCGACAGCCGGCGGGCGGTGGACGCGCTGCGGGACTGGTTGGACTGACCGCCGGGTGGCGTTTTGCGGGCCCGGGGGTCGGTAGGTTACGGTTAACCAGCCGACGCGGGGTGGAGCAGCTCGGTAGCTCGCTGGGCTCATAACCCAGAGGTCGCAGGTTCAAATCCTGTCCCCGCTACTGTTTTCGACAGGCCCCGGAGTTCGTCTCCGGGGCCTGTCGCGTTTCCGCCCCGGCACGGGTGGGCCTGCCGTCGTGGCGTGGGAGATCGGCGTGCCGCAGCCGGTGGGCGGACGCCACCGGCGGCGGTGACCCCCGGCGGGCGTCCTGAGCTGGGCGGACGGCGGATCGGGGGGCCCGGCCGATCTCCGCCGGACGGATGGGTTAGGCTTAACGGGCCGACGCGGGGTGGAGCAGCTCGGTAGCTCGCTGGGCTCATAACCCAGAGGTCGCAGGTTCAAATCCTGTCCCCGCTACTGTTTTCGACAGGCCCCGGAGTTCGTCTCCGGGGCCTGTCGCCGTTTCCGGTGTCCCGCGTCCCGAACCGGTGCGGGCTTCGGGGTGCCGGACTTGCCGCCCTCGGTCAGGATGAGGGCATGTCTACTGAGATCAGGACGTCAACAGGGATCACATGGTGGGGCCGGCTGAGCGCGGTCCTCGGCGCGGTCGTGCTCTCGGTCTTCGTGCCGGTGGCCGCGTGGGCGTCCACCGGCACCGGCGAGCTGGTGGTGGAGGCGGCCCGGCGACGGTCCAGGGCCGGCGGCTTCGGCGTCCTCGGGCTGCTCTGCTGCCTGGTGGTCGTCGGCGGCATCGTCCTGCTGGTGGTGCTGCTGACCCGCAACCGGCGCAACCGCCCGCCCCGCTGACCCGCGACCGGCGTCACCGCCCCTCCCGTCGACCCGTCACCGGGCCAGGGCCGCCTGCGCCCGGGCCATGAACTGTGTCGTCGCCGCCCGCGCCCCGGAGCGTCCCGCGCGGATGCTCCGGGCCGCCTCGGTGAGCAGGGCCCGCACCTCGTTGTGCCCCCTCGGGGGTGGCGCGGGTGCCGGGCCGACCTGCTGGTGCAGCGCCTCACCGAGGGCGGCGACGCGTTCGGCCGGCGGATCGTCGAGGGTCTGCACGACCGCCTGGCGTACGGTCAGGCTGGCCGGCAGGCCCCGCTCGGTGCCGAGGAGCCGACCCACCTCCACGCTGCCGGTGAGGAAGTCGACCACGTCGGCCACCACCCCCGGGTGCCGGGTGCCCCGGAACCCGGCCCAGTACATCGACGCCCGGTCCCACTGGGCGGCCCGGGGGCCGGGGAAGCCGACCAGGGCCAGCTCGTCCCTGCTGTAGCGCTGAAGCTCGGGAAACTGGTGCGACCAGGCGAACGAGGCGGCGGTGTGCCCGCTGACCACCAGTTGCCGGGCCGGCTCGCCGCCGTCGGCGCGGTCCACCAGGGCGGCGGCCGGGGTGGCCCGTTGGCTGCGGGCCCGTTCCCAGAACTCGAACCAGTCCAGCAGCGCGGCGGAGCCGAAACCCAACTGACGTCCCTGGTAGAACTTGCTGCCCAGCCCACGCAGCCAGAGCCACAACGCCCGGTGGTCACCCGACGGGTCCATCGAGCCGGCGACCCGGCCCCGGCTGGCCCGGGTCACCCCGGCGGCCCAGCTCAGATAGTCGGCCCAGGTCATCGAGGTGGTCGGCTCGGGGACCCCGAGCCGGCGGAGCAGGTCACGGTTGAACACCACGGCGGCATGGGTCTGCGCCGCCGCGACGCCGTACACCCGGTCGTCGATCTTTCCGTAGTCGACCAGGCCGGGCGGCAGGGTGTTCACGTTGATCCGGCCGTCCTCGACGTAACCGCCGAGGTCGAGCAGGATGCCGCGCTGGGCGTAGTCGCCGAGCATCGAGTCGTCGATCTGGAACAGGTCGGGCACGTTGCCGCCACCCGCCTGGGTGGCGAGCCGCTCGTAGTAGCCGCCCTGCCCCTGCCAGGTCACCCGGAAGGTGACCTGCGGGTTGCGGGCCGAGTACAGCCGCAGGGCCCGTTCGGTGGCCTCGGCCCGGCGGGTGCCGCCGTACCAGAAGACCGACAGCTCCACCGGGCCGTCCGGCGTCGGCGACTCCGCCTCGACGCCGCACCCGCTCAGCCCGCCCGCCGCCAGCACCGGCACACCGAGCAGCGCGCCGAGCAGCCGCCGCCGGGCCGGGTCGACGCCGGGCCGGAGCAGCAGGGGACGCACAGCGGACACGGGGTGCTCCTGGGGACGGGCGGGCCGGTAGCCGGACCATTCACGCAGGTGGCGCGGCCGGGTGTCAACGCCCGCACGGCCCGCCGCCCGCCGGCGGCCCGGGTGGGCGACCCGGCCGGCGTCGTCCCCGTGGTGTACTAGGGCACGTGGAACTTCTGCACTCCGGCAAGGTCCGGGACGTCTACGCGGACGGCGACGACCTGATCCTGGTCGCCTCCGACCGGATCTCCGTCTACGACGTGGTGCTGCCCACCCCGATCCCCGACAAGGGGCGGCTGCTCACCGCCCTGTCGCTCTGGTGGTTCGAGCAGCTCGCCGACCTGGTGCCGCACCACGTCGTCTCGACCACCGACGTGCCCGCCGAGTTCGCCGGCCGGGCGATCCGCTGCCGCCGGCTGGACATGGTGCCCGTCGAGTGCGTCGCCCGGGGCTACCTGACCGGCGGCGGCCTCAAGGAATACGAGCGCACCGGCGCGGTCTCCGGCGTGCCGCTGCCGCGTGGCCTGGTCGAGGCGTCGATCCTGCCGGAGCCGATCTTCACCCCGTCGACCAAGGCGCCGGCCGGGGAGCACGACGAGCCGATCACCTTCGCCGACGTGGTGGACAAGGTGGGCGCGGAAACCGCCGAGCGGCTGCGCCAGATCACCCTGGACGTCTACCGGCGGGGCGCGGAACTCGCCGCCGACCGGGGCATCCTGGTCGCCGACACCAAGATCGAACTGGGCTGGGCGGCGGACGGCACCCTGGTCCTCGGCGACGAGGTGCTCACCTCCGACTCGTCCCGCTACTGGCCGGCCGAGTCGTACCAGCCGGGCCGGACCCAGTTCTCCTACGACAAGCAGTACGTGCGGGACTGGGCGACCAGCAGCGGCTGGGACAAGCGGTCCCCCGCGCCGGAGGTCCCGGCCGACGTGGTCGAGGCGACCCGGGCCCGTTACATCGACGTCTACGAACGGTTGACCGGCGAACGCTGGTCCTGACCCGCCGCTCCCGGCCGGCCCGTGGCGGGCCGGCCGGAACGCGATCAGTTGCCGCCCACCGCGGTCTTCGGCTCGGCCCGGTAGGAACGGTCCTCGGCCTGCTTGCCGAGCACACCACCACCCGGCGTCTCCACACTGAACGCCTGCTCGTCGGTGACGATCCCCGGACCGTCGCCGTGCCCCTCCCGGTCGTCCCGCTTCGCGGCGGTGGTCCGCCGGGGGGCCAGCTCCGGCGGCACCGGCTGCCCGCCGCGCGCCCGCCGGGGTGCCGGCTC
>NZ_JACGMO010000070.1:0-38155 GCF_015354745.1 Micromonospora sp. S-DT3-3-22 | reverse complement strand
CCAAAGACTGCGGCCGAGATGCTGACCCGCGCCAAGTCCGTCACGCTCACGGAAGACGAATCCGAAAGGGCAGCACCCGCGTTCGACAACGCCGCCGACCTCGCCGCAGCACTGCGGTAACTCACCAGACGAACGCCTCCGCCATCTCGGCAACGTCCCGGACGCCGGGTGACCTCGGGAGCAGCTACCGCCCGTGGCACGCGGTCGGCGGCATGAGCGTGCACTCGATCATGCGCTGATGGTCGGCCGGGCCGGCAGTGGTCGCTCGACCTCGCCGATCGGGTGTTGCTGGTAGCCGCGTACTGGCGCACGAACCTGACGATGCGGCAGATCGGACCACTGTTCGGGGTGTCGCACTCCGCCGCGCACCGGGTCATCGACACCCTCGGCCCCCTGCTCGCCCTCACCCCAGCACGCCGACAGCGCATCGACCAGATCACCATCGTCGACGGCACCCTCATCCCCACCCGGGACCACCGCCTGGCCGCCCCGAGCAAGAACTACCGCTACAGCACGAACCTGCAGGTCGCCATCGACGCCCACACCCGCCTCGTCGTCGCCCTCGACGATCCACAACCCGGCAACCGCTACGACACCATCGTCCACCGCACCTCCGGCATCACCCAGAAACTCACGGGAGGCCAGTCATGGCCGACCGCGCCTACCGCGGCAACCCCGAGGTGATCATCCCGACCGCAAACCCACCGACGGCAGCGAACCCCAGTGGAAAGCGGACCTGAACCAGCAACACCGCACCATCCGTGCCCAGATCGAACACGCCCTGGCCCGCATGAAGACCTTCAAGATCCTGCGGGACTACCGCCGAGCCGCCCGAACAATTGCCGACACCGCTTCCGGCATCGCCCACCTCCACAACATCATCCTCGCCGGCTGACACCAACACCGGTGCCGGGCAACACCTTCACCGAATTTCGAGACATCCTCTGGTGAGCAAGGCATCTGTCCTCACGCAGGTGGGGGTCCATTTTCGCTACGTACAGCACGGCGTACCGGCGACTGCTCCCTGCGGATGCGGGGTCACGAGGGCACCCCAGCCTCCCAACTCACGCCCCGGGAACGGTGCAGGCGACGGTTCCGTGTGGTGGGCCACCACACCACAGAAGTTCCCGGTAACCCTCGATCCGTCCGGGCGCGTTGACATCGTTGCCGTGGGCACCTGACTCCAGCCATGCGGTTCAGGAATCTTGAGCTCTCGGGTGGCGCCTCCAGTGCATGACCGACCAGGGCGGCGCGAGTCCGTCGAGCGAGTCGATCTCCATGGGTTTGAGCGTGTCGGGGTCCAGGGCCTCGCGGTAGCGGGCGAAGACCCGTTCGACATAGCGATGCCCGGTGTCTGCCCCCACGACGAGGTGGGTGCGACCGGGGTCCCGTCGTGCCGTCCAGGCCGCCGCGAGGTAGGCGGCGCCGGTGGACAGGCCTGCGAAGACCGCGTGGTCGCGCATCAGGCCGATCGCGCCGGCCATGGCGTATCGGAATGTCAGCCAGTGAATCTGGTCATAGAGGTTGTGCCGGACGTTGTCGAACGGGATGGCGCTGCCGATGCCGGCGATGATGGCTTCGGGGTCCTGGAACCGTTCGCTGCCGAAGCTCACGCTGCCAAACGGCTGGATGCCGACGAGCGGGGTTGCCGGGTCGTGTGCTCGCAGCGGTTGGATCAGCCCCCCGCTGGACGCGCCGGTGCCGACGCTGGAGACCACGGCAAGGCGCGTGTCCGGCAGCGCGGCGCGCACCAGGTCGGCGAGTTCGGCGTAGCCGAGATAATGGACCGGGTCGTGGTACTGGCGCATCCAGTGCATGCCGGGATTGGCGCGCAGCAGCTGGCGTACCCGCTCGACTCGCCGGTTCTGGTCGAGCCGCAGATCGTGCTCGGCCGGCATCTGGTCGACGGTGGCACCGAGGATCTCCAGCTGGGCCCGGATGGTAGGTGTGACCGTGGTGGAGGCGATGATGTGGCATCGCAGGTCGTAGCGGTGGCAGACCATCGCCAGTGCCAATGCGTAGATGCCGCTCGAGCTGTCGACGAGGGTATCGCCGGGCCGTATCGTGCCTTCGGCGAGCAGGGCCCGGACGGCGCCGAGCGCGGCGTAGATCTTCAGGGTCTCGAACCGTAGCAGCACGACGTTGTCCGACAGTCTGATCAGGCTGGGAGCCCGGATCGCGTCGGTGATGTGGCTGTGGACGGTCGTTGGCACGTCGGGCGGGTTCGGCAGTGACATCGGCGGTCGTCCCTGGGGTTGAAGCCGGTGGATGGCGGAGACACTCCAAACGCATTGAAGCCGACGTATGTCTGTGTCGGATGGTAAGTCGGGTCGGCGGCCGCATTAGTTCCGCCGTAGTCGATGCAATAGGTCGGGAACTCTTCGGGCCGGCGGGACGACATATACACCGTGACGATTGCCTGCCTCGAGATGCTCTCCTTCGGGCTCGCCCACCTCGTACGTGCCGCCCGGGCTGCCGGCGAGCGGATCGTGCTGCTGACCGGTGTCGAGGAGTTGTACCTGCATGAACTCGCGAAGCTGCCGCCCGAGGCGATCCAGGTCGTTGCCGTGGACACGAACTATCGTGAGGCGGTCTCCCAGGCGCTGCGCGCGATCGAGGACCTCCGGGGTCTGATCAGTTCTACCGATACGTGGGGCGTGACCGGTGCCGAGCTCGCCGTCGAGCTCGGTCTACCGGGTATCGACCCGGCGGTCATCCGGCTGGCGCGCGACAAGTCACGCGTCCGGGACCTGCTCCACGGCAATAGGCTGAGCCCGTTCCCGGCGTTCGCCGTGGACGACGTGGCCTCACTGTCGCTCGACGAACTGGCGGCAGCCGTCGGCCTGCCGGCCGTTGTCAAGGACACAGCCGGTACCAGCAGCCGGAACGTGTGGCTCGTCCGCGACGCCGACGACTTCGCCCGCCTGCAACGGCAGGCTGCGGGCGCGACGCTGTTCGGGCGGTTGTTCGCGGAGCCGTTCCTCGCCGGTCCGGTCTACAGCGCCGAGACTGTGACCTGGGCCGGTCGCACTCGCATGCTGGGGATGTCGAGCCGCCTTATGTCGCCGCAGCCCTGGTTCCGGGAGGACGTGACCGCGTTTCCGGTGGCGTTGCCGCCCGACGAGTTCCGGGCGATCGAGGATTGGCTCGGTGACGTGCTGGCGGTCCTCGGCTACACCGACCGGTTCGCCCATGTCGAGCTGGCCATGACCGCCGACGGGCCGCGTCTGATCGAGGTGAATCCGCGGATCGGCGGTGCGCTCGTGGGCGAGTCGATGTGCCGGGCCCTGGATGTGAATGTCTACGGGGGAATGATCGACCTCGCGCTGGGCCGCCGCCCGCGGCTGCTCGACATGCCGTTGGGCGGTGGACCGGCTGTGGCGTTCGTACTGGCGTATCCGGACAGGTCCGGCGACCTCGTCGCCGTGCACGGCCTCGACGACATCGCCCGCTATCCCGGTCGACCCGAGTGGTACCCGACCAGGGCGGTCGGTGCCTCCATCGAGCACCTCAACGACGGGCGCGGCTACGTGGGGATCCTGTTGGCCGAGGGGCCGACCGCGGAGATCGCCACGCACCGCGCCGTGGCCGCGGCGGGTGCCGTGCGTGTCGAGACCCGCCCCGCGTGCTAGGGCCGGGTGCCGCGCACGATGAGCCGTCGGGCGTGGTTGTCGAAGGGCTCGGCATCGAATCCGCCGAAACACTCGACGCCGGTGAAGCCCGCTGCGGTGAGCATCCGCTTGAGCTCGGCGGCACTGTAGAGGTGATGCGTGATGGAAGTCTGCCGGGCCCGGCCGCCGCGGACGAGGTAGAAGTCGTCCCGGAAACGGGTCCAGTCATCCAGCACGGTGCCGCGTACGATCAGCGTGCCTCCATCGACGTCGGAAATGATCGGCGCGGCCCCGTCTCGGGCCGCGACCTCCTTGCCGTACAGGTCGATGAGGAGCCGGCCGCCGGGTGTGAGGCTGGTGAGCGCGTTGCGCAGCACCTGCATGTTCTCGTCGTGGTCGTCGAACAGGCCGAACGACGTGTACATGCTGATCACCAGGTCGAACTGGCCGGCCTCGACGAACTGGCGCATGTCCGCCCGCAGCAGCCGCACGTCGACCCCGGCCTCGACCGCCGCCGTCGCGGCCCGATCGAGCAGCGCTGCGCTCAGGTCCACCCCGGCCACCTGGGCACCGCGGCGGGCCAGCGGGATCGTGTACGTGCCCGGCCCGCATCCCAGGTCGAGCACCCTGGTGCCGGGCGACAGCCGCAGCAGCGGCGACGAGGCGACTCTCGTCTCGGCTTCCGCGGCACGTTCGGGCGAGAAGAACACCGCAGAGAAATCGGTCCACATCGACTCGTCCTCGAACCACTCCATCGCCGTTCCCTTCGCCACCGGTCAGATCTACCTCCTTGTATATGTCGTTGCCGGTTCCCGATCGGTTCCGGCGCGTCGAACGATCGGAGAGAGGCATGTCATGCTGAGCCTGTCCGTCGAGCGTGTTTCGCTGCGGCTGACCGAGACCGTGCGGAGTTCCCGCGGTGAGATCGACGCCGTGGACACCTGCATGGTCACCGTCACCCATGCCGGCATCGTTGCCTACGGTGAGGGCACGCCGATCGAGTACGACGGGGTCACTGCGGACGATGTCGCACGGGCCATCGAGGCCGACGGCTCTGCCCTGCTCGGTCCCGACCTGACCGACCCGCAGGCGGCGCTCGAACGTGTCGACGCCTGGGACGCGCCGGCAGGCGCCCGGATGGCCTTGGACGGCGCGCTGCACGACTGGATCGGCAAGGTCGGCCGACGGCCGACCTGGCAGCTCCTCGCCGCGCCCCGCCGGATCGGGCCGACGGTGTACACGATCGGGATCGCGAGTCCGGCCGAGGCCGCTACTGCGGTCCGCAACGCACCGCAGGTGGGTGCGTTCAAGGTGAAGGTCGGTGGCCCCGACGACATCGATGTCCTCGACGCCATCCGGCAGGTGACACCGCTGCCGATCCGGATCGACGCGAATGAGGCGTGGGATCTCAGCACCGCGCGTGCCCTCACGCCACGTCTGCGCGCGCTTGGCGTCCACCTCGTCGAGCAGCCCTTCCCACGAAGCCGCATCGATGACTACGTCCGCTACCGAGAGCTTCCCGACCGGCTCCCGATCGTCCTGGACGAAGGATGCACCGACGTGGCCAGCGTCCACGCCGCCCGGAAACACTCCGACGGCATCGTCGTCAAGCTGTGCAAGGCGGGCGGCGTCCGCGCCGCACGACGGGTCATGGCAGCCGCCCGGCAGGCCGGGCTCACGGTGCTGCTCAGCTGCATGTGCGAGTCGGAACTCGCCATCAGCCAGGCCGCGCTGCTCGCCCCGCTGGCCGACCACATCGACCTCGACGGCCACCTCTACCTCCGCGATCAACCCTTCCGCGGGCTCGGACTCGAGGGCGGGTGGATCGTCCTGGGCGACGGACCCGGGCTCGGGGTGGCACCCGCGGCCAGCCCGAAACGGAGTCGACAGTGAACTGGTACGAGGACATGAACCTGTGGTCCGGCTTCTCGGAGGTGCTCTTCACCCCCGAGCGTGCGCGGGCCGCCGCCGATGCGGTCGCCACCTCACCCCTGCTCGCGTTCGCTCCCGCAAGCCGCGTGCTCGACCAATGCTGCGGCACGGGGTTCTTCACCGCGCCACTGGCTCGCCGTGGCTACCAGGTGACCGGCGTGGACCTGCACCCCGAGTTGCTCGAACGCGCGGCGGCCGCGTGCGCCGACGCCGGCGCGACGGCGTCTCTCGTACGAGCGGACGTTCGCGAGTACGGGGCGCCGGAGGCGTACGACGTCGTGGTGAACATGTACACCTCCTTCGGCTACTTCGACGACCACGAGGACAACATGCGGGTGCTGCACAACGCCCACCGGTCCCTCGCTCCAGGAGGCCAGCTGCTCGTCGATCTGCTGAGCAAGGAGACCTACGCGTCGTGGGTCGGACCACCGAAGATCGTCGACGTGCCCGGCGGCATGGTGGTGATGCGCGACACGATTCTGGACGACTGGACCCGCTACCGAACCGACTGGACGCTGGTGCGGGGCGACACAGCCGCGCACACCTCCCTCACCTGCTACGTCTACAGCGCCGCCGAACTGCGCGACATGTTCGCGGAGGCAGGATTCGGGAAGATCGAGTGCTTCGGCAATCTGGACGGCGGCCCCTACGACGCCAACGCGACCCGCCTGATCATCCGGGGCAGCAAGGGAAGCGGGTGAGACCCGCCGCACTCGGCTCGTTCACCGGGGTGCGGATCGCCCTGCTCGGCAGCGGGCTGCTCGTCAACCTGATCGGCTTCTCCGTCTACCCGTACCTGGCGATCCTGCTGCGGCAGCGCATGGACCTCAGCATGGATCAGGTCGGCGTCGTCCTGGGGCTGACGGCATTCGTGCAGTTCGCCGGCGGAGCGCCGGGCGCGGTGCTGGCGGAGCACCTCGGCCTGCGGCGTTCGCTGCTGCTGGCGATGGCGCTGCAGACGCTCGGTTCGCTGGGACTGCTCGCTGGCGAGGTATGGCCGCCGGTGACAGTCCTGGCGCTGATGATCCGGTCGGCGGCCACCGCGCTGTACTCGCCCGCCGTCCGCGCCTACACGGTGCACGGCGCGGACCCGGACGAGCAGCCGCGGCTGGTGTCGGCGAGCTACGCCACCGGCAACGCCGGGATCGCCCTCGGTCCGGTGGTAGGTGCGCTGTTCATCAACGACCCGGGGGTGATGTTCGCCACCGCGGCCGCCCTGCATGCCGCGCTGACGGTCGGGCACGCGCTCCTGCCGCAGGAATCGCGTGGCCACACCCGGGCCGTCGAGCCGCTGCACCGTGCCCTGAGCGGGCTGGCGGTCCTGCCGTTCACGGTGACTGCCCTGACCATCTACCTCCACCTCTACTTCTACCAATATCTCGCGTCCTATGCGGAAGGAAGGGTGCCCACGGTGTTCTACGGATCGGCCATGATGGGCTATTCGCTGCTGCTGGTCGTGCTGCAACCACTCTTGGCAGGGCGGGTCGAACAGATGCGGTACACCCAGGCGATGACGATCGGGTTCGGTGGCCTGGCCATCGGCATGACCGCGTTCGCCGGCGGGCACGAACTCACGATCGCCGCCGGCATCGTCGCCCTCGGCGTGGGCAACTCGATACTCTTTCTCAAGAACGTCCTCGAGGCGCTCGCCGGCACCCCCCGCTCGGCGGCGGTGGTCTTCGGGCACCAGCGGCTCGCCGAAGGCGTCGGCGCGCTCCTCAGCGGTGTCGTCGGCGGCGTCGTCTACCAGGCGTTCGAGACCGCCGGACACCTGCCCGGGCTATGGCTGGCCGTGGCCGCCCAGTGTGTGCTGCTGCCGATCCTGGTCGTACTGGTGCACCGAAGGCTCCGGCACCCCGCTCCCGCACCGGTGGGTCCCCGATGACCCCGGCCGACGCAGTCGCCGCGGCCCGCACCGTCGCGGGGCGCCTGCACGAAGACGTGGTCGCGCGCGAGCGCGCCAACCGACCGCCGCGGGCCGAGATCCAACTGCTACGCGGCAGCGGACTGCTCGCGGCCGATCCCGACGACCTCGAGACCACGCACCTCGTCACCCGCATCATCGCGGCGTCCGACGCCTCGATCGGACACCTCCTCGGCTACCACTACACACACCTCTGGCGCGCCCGCCTGTACGACAACGCCGACCTGGCCCGCCGACTGCGACAAGACGTCAGATCCGAAGGGCTCTTCGTGGCGTCCGTCAGCAACCCACGCGACACCATCGTGGCGACCACGACCGCAGACACGTTCACGGTCTCCGGCCGGGGCGCGTTCGCCACCGGATGTGCCGTCGCTGACCGGATCCTGGTCGGCGCGATTCGCGACGACCAGGAGTCCCGCATCGTGGTAGTGGTACCCGCTGACGCGGACGGGCTCTCGCATCCACCGGACTGGGACAACCTGGGCCAGCGCCTGACGGCCAGCGGCAGCATCGTCCTGCGGGATGTCACGGCCGGCCCCGCCGACGTGCTGGGCACCTTCCCGCCCGGTGAGGACGAGACGAGCCCGAGATGGCAGCAACTGTCGCTCGTCTCCCTCGCCTTCCAAACAGTGCTCACCCAGATACTCGTCGGCATCACCGAGGGAGCGCTGGACGAGGCTGCCCGCTACACGCGGGAGCAGTCCCGGCCCTGGCCAGCCAGCGGGCTGGCCAGGGCCGTCGACGACCCACACGTGCTCGCCGGATACGGCGAACTCGCCGCGAGCCTCCACGCGGCGCGATTGCTGGCCGACGACGCGACCCGCGCCCTCGCCAAGGCCGACCGGCGGGGCCTGGACCTGACCCCGGCCGAACGTGGCCGGACCGCGCTGACGGTCTCGGCCGCGAAGGTCGTAGCCACCCGCCTCGCGATGGAGGCAACGAGCCGGATCTTCGAACTCACCGGGGGGCGCGCCACGACACGATCATCCGGACTGGACCGCTTCTGGCGTGACGCCCGAACGCTCACCGTCCACGATCCAGTCGCCTACAAGGCCCGGGAACTCGGCACGCACCTGCTCACCGGCAACCCGCCACCGACCACGGCGTACAGCTGAGATCCGTTGCTCAGCGGATCGCGACCAGGACCCGCTCTTCGAGATCCTGCCAAACCACGCCGACCTCGGTCAGCCCGGCCTCCACGAGAGCTGCCTGGTGATAGTCGAGCGTGGCACCCGTCCAGTCACGGGCCCCTGCTGGCCACAGCGTCTGCCGTTCGGCGACGGCGTCGGCCAGCGCCGGGTGCGCTTCGACGGCCGCCCACCAGTCCTCCCACGGCTCCGCGCCGGCCTCGATCGCATGCTGCTGGCGCCCCCGGTCGATGGCCTCACAGGCGGCCCGGAGGCGGCTGCCCGCAGGTAGTGGTAGGTAGTCGGCGTTGACCAGGACGCCACCCGGGCGGAGCAACCCGGCCGCGGTGCGGTAGACCGCCGTCAGCGCGGGCGGCGTGAGCCAGTGCAGCGCCGTGCTGGACAGGACGGCATCGAACGAGCCCTCACCGGATTCAGGGCCGAGCCGCTCCGCCCACGACGGATCACGGAGGTCAGCCCGGACCCAACGCAGCCGCCCGCCCTGGTCGCCGAGCCCGCCCTCGCCGATGGCGAGCAGCACCGGATCGGTGTCAAGCGCCACCGCGCGGCCCTCGGGAAAGCGGCGGAGAAAGCGTTCGCTGATGGCGCCGGGACCGCAGGCGAGATCGAGCACCGTCAGGCCGGGCTGCGGGCAGAGCTGCTCCAGGACGTCGAACATCACGGTGAACACCCGCTCGCGTTGCTCGATGTAGATGTCCTGCTGGACATCCCAGCGGCGCAGCAGCTCGGCGAACGAGGCCTGCGCGATCGTTTGGTCGATCATGCTTGCTCCTGATTCTGTCGGTGACAGGCGACGGACTCGTCGGGACGGGGCCCGACGATCATTTGCGGGCGTTCGGCCTCGCACCGGTCGAACGCCTGCGGACAACGCGGGTTGAACGCACACCCGTCGATGCTGGCGAGCGGGCCGGGCATCTCCCCGCGCAGCGTAGGAGCCGGCGAAGGGTCCGCGTCGAGGCGTGGGACGGCCGCAAGCAACGCCTGCGTGTACGGGTGCCGAGCGGCATCCATCAGGCGCAGCGTGGGCGCGCTCTCGACGATTCGGCCCCGGTACATGACGGCCACCCGGTCGGCGAGTTGGCGCACCACGGCGAGGTCATGCGCGATGAACAGGCAGCCGAGGCCGAGCCTGTCCACCAGATCCCGGATCAGGTTGAGGACGGTGGCCTGCACGGGCGCGTCGAGGGCCGTGACCGGTTCGTCGCAGATCAGCAGCCGGGGCCGTACCGCGAGAGCGCGGGCGATCGCGACGCGTTGGCGCTGCCCTCCACTGAGCTCACGCGGCCGCCGCCCGGCGAGGCCCGGGTCCAGCTCGACCAGCTCGAGTAGTTCCGCCACCCGCTGGCGGCGTGCCGCCCGAGAGCCGATGCGGTGGATGTGCAGTGGTTCGGCGAGCGCACGGGCGACCGTCTGCCGCGGACTCAGCGATTGGAACGGATCTTGAAAGACCATCTGTACCGCCCGCCGGTACGCCCGGAGGGCGTCACCGCGCAGCGCGTGGACATCCGCGCCGTCCAGAGACACCGTGCCGGCGATGGGGCGTTCGAGCCGCACCACGGTCCGGGCGATTGTCGACTTGCCGCAACCGGACTCACCCACGAGCGCCAGCAGTTCGCCGGGGCGGACACTCAGGTCGACGTCGCGGACCACCGGCACGAGCCTGCCGGCGATCGGGAACGCCACTCGTACTGCGGTCAGCTCAAGCACCGTCGTACCCGATCGGCCGCGCCACCGTCGGACGCGCCCAGCAGGCAGAGGTGTGCCCTGGCGTCACCGGTTGCAGCGGCGGTTCCTCGACGTGACATCGCTTCGTGGCATGTGCGCAGCGCGGTGCGAATGCGCAGGCACCCACCTTGCGTCGGGCCGGCTCCGCGGGCGGAAGGGTCCGGAACCGGGTTCCGGGCACCGCCTTGGGTGACGGCACCGCGTCGAGCAGGCCGCGTGTGTACGGATGGTCGGGCCGGCTCACGACGTCGGCTGCCGGCCCGACCTCGACGATGCGGCCGGCGTAGCAGACCGCGATGTCGTCGGCTATCCGGGCCGCCGCCGCGATGTCGTGGCTGATGAGGATCAGCCCCATCCCGATGGATTCGCGCAGATCCGCCAGCAGAGCATGGATCTGGGCCTGGGTGGTGACGTCCAACGCCGAGGTTGGTTCGTCGGCGATCAGGATCTCCGGCTCTCCGGCCAGGGCCAGGGCGATCATCACCCGCTGGCACATTCCACCGGACAGCGTGTGCGGGTAGGCGGAGACCTGCGACTCCGGTTCCGGGAGACCGACCATCTTCAACAGCTCGAGCGATCGGGCGCGCTCACGGCCGCGCGGGACGACGCCAGCGTGCCGCACCGCGTCGTCGAGCAGCGCGCCCACCGTCCGGACCGGGTTGAGCGCACCCCGCGCGTCCTGCAACACCACACCGACCCGGCGCCCCCGCACCGCCTCCTGGATCGCCGGTCCGCCGCCGAGCAGGTCGACCTGGCCCAGGACCGCGCGGCCGCTGACCCGCGCGGTGGCATCGACCAGCCCGAGCGGGGCGAGGGTGGACAACGTCTTGCCGCTCCCGCTCTCCCCGACGATCGCCAACGCTCTGCCAGGGGCTACGCGGTAGTCGATACCGTCCACCACCTTTCGTCCGGCGAAGGCGACCGCGAGTTCCTCGACCCGGTACGGGCCGGTGGTCGAGCCGTTCATCCGGGCGCGCCGCCGCGGCATTCCGAGCCGTACCAGCGGCAGGTTGTCGGTGGCGAACTGCTCGGCCAGCAGGTTGCTGGCGAGGACGACGGCGGCGATGGCCAGGCCGGGTGGCAACGCCAGCCACAGGGCGGAGTCCAGATACGGGCGGGCGTCGATGAGCATCTGCCCCCACTCCGGTTCGGGCGGCGGGATGCCGAGACCGAGAAAGCTGAGGAACGCCAGCGACAGCACGATGAAACCGATCTCGATGCTCGCGTAGACGAGCACTGGTGCTGCCAGGGCGGGCAATGCATGCTGAAAGAGGATCCGGAACCGGGACGCGCCGAGCACCTGCAGCGCGTCGAAGTAGGCGCTGCGGCGGAGACTGACGAACCGCCCGCGCGCCAACCGGGCGAATGGCGGCCAACCGGTCAGGGACAGGGCCAGAACGAGGTTGGCGCTGCCGTGACCGCGCACGCCCAGGATGGCCAGCGCGACGATCAGTGAGGGCAGGGTCAGCGTCACGTCCATCAACCACAACGCCACGCGATCCGGCCAGCCGCCGAGGAAGCCGCCGGCGGCACCGATCACCACCCCGACAGTGACGGACACCGCGAGCACCGCCGCGGCCAGTATCAGTGAGGCCTGCGCACCGTACAGCAGGCGGGACAACTGGTCCCGGCCCAGTTGGTCGGTGCCCAGCAGATGCTCCATCGACGGCCGCGCCAGGCTGGCCATCAGATCGTTGGCGATCGGGTCGTACGGAGCGATGACCGGCGCCAGAGCCCCGGCTATGACGAAACCCAGCAACGGCAGTGCGCAGATCACGGTACGACGCCGGCGGCCCGCCCCCGACGCCGTCATCCGTTGCTCACCCGTGGGTCGATCCGGCCGTGTAGCCGGTCGGCCAGCCGGTTGGTCGCGGTGAAGGCCAGCGCGAAGCACAGCACGCACGCCTGGATCGCCATCAGGTCGCGGAAGTTCACGGCCTGGACGAAGTAGTCACCGATACCGTTGTGGGCGAAGACGGTCTCCACCACCAGCGCTCCGGTGAGCATGCCGCCGACGATCAGGCCGATCGTGTTGAGGACGGCGCCGGCGACGTTGGGCAGCGCGTCGCGCACGACGATCGACACCGTCGGCGTGCCCCGCGCCTGCGCGGCGCGTACGTACGGTTGGGCGAGTGCTTCGCGCAGTGACACAGCGACCACACGGCTGAGTAGGCCGACAGCCGGTAGGGCGAGGACGACCACCGGCATCACGTATCCGGCGAGACCGCCGTCGGCGGAGGTGGGTAGAAGACCCAGTTGCTCGGTGAGCACGACGACCAGTAGATAGCTGACCCAGAAGGTGGGCAACGAGACGGCGAGCAGGCCCGTCAGCCGCAGGCCGCGTCGAGCCGGACGCCACGGCAGCATGACGGCCAGCGCACCGACCAGCATGCCTAGCGGCAACGCCACAACCGCCGCCAGCCCGGCCAGCGACAGCGTGACCGGGACGCGTTCCGCCAACTCGGTCAGGACCGGCCGGCCGGTGCGCGCGGACTTCCCCAGATCACCCTGCACGGCGTGGCCGAGCCAACGGACGTAACGTTCGGGGATGCTGCCCTCCATTCCCAGCTCACGCCGGGCCGAGGCGACCTGGTCCTCGGTGACGCCGGGGTGCCCGGCCCGCTGCTGCGCGAGCCGGGTGGCGGCGTCACCGGGAGCCAGCGCGATGAGCCCGAACGCCAGCAGCGACGTGATTCCGAGAACCAGCGCCAACTCGGCGGCCAGCCGGGCCGACCGCCGAGTCCAACGCACGAGCAGACCGTTCATCGTTGTAGCGTCACCGTGGACAGGTCGAAGTCGTACTCCGTGTGCGGCACCTGGAAGCCCTTGACCGCCGGGCCGACGGCCCACACCCGTGGCCGGTACGCGATCGGCACGAAGGCGGCCTCCCGGTTCAGCACGGCCCAGGCCTCCTGGTAGTTCTTGGCGCGGGTGGCGGCGTCCCGGGCGTACAGCGCTCCGTCGATGAGCCGTTCGACCTCGTCGGTCTTCCACAGTCCGGGATCCTTACGGTCGCCGGTCAGGAAGCCGACCACGAACCCCGACGGGTCGTAAGGGGCGCCGTAGGTCTCCATGAAGGCGAGGTCGTACTTGCCGGCGTGCAGGTCGTCGTAGAACGTGGCCTCGTCGACCGCGACGATGTTCACCGTGATCCCGACCTCGCCCAGTGCCGAGGCGACGGCCTGAGCGCTGAGCCGCGAGTCCTGCCAGCCGACGGCGGCTGTCGACGGGATCCGCAGCGACAGGACCAGCTGCTTGCCATCCTTGACCCGGCCCTTGCCCTCCTGGCGCCACCCGGCCGCATCGAGAATCCGGCGGGCCTGGTCGGGATCGAAGGGCAGGCTCTGCGGCGCCCCTGCGTCCGGGATTCCCGGCGCGAACAGCGTGGTCGCAGCCTTGGCCTGTCCGGCGTAGAGCACCTTGGTCAGGGTCTCCCGGTCCAGGGCGTACCGTACCGCCTCGCGGATCGCCTTGTCGCCCGCGACGCCGTTGAGGTTGAAGCCGAGCATGACGGTGATGTCCGGATCACCGTGCAGCACCGTGACCCGCTCGTCCTTGCCGAGGGTGACCGCCTCGGTCGGCGAGATCGGCGCCAGGTAACTGCCGCCGAGCATGTCCACCTCGCCCGCGCGCAGCGCGGAGACCCGGGTCTGCGAGTCCTTTCTGACGCTGAACTCAACCCGGTCGATCTTCGGTTTGACGCCCCAATAGCCGTCGTTGCGGACCAGGCTCGCGGCCGTCGTCGTGATCTGTTCCAGCCGCCATGGCCCGGTGCCGATGGCCTTGGTGAACTTCCCGGAAGCGTCGACGGCCTTGGGGCTCATGAAGCCGGGGGGCCGGGTGAAGGTCAGTTCCTGCAGCAGCGGGTCGTAGGCGCGTTCGAGGCGCAGCCGCAGCTTCATCGGCCCAGGCACCTCCACGGCCTTGATAATCTTCGAGGCGGCCAGCCAGGAATGCGACTCCTTGCCCACCCAGCGATCGAGGTTCCACTTCGCCGCCTGTTCGTCGAACGGCGTGTCGTCGTGGAACTTCACACCGGTCCGCAGCTCGAAGTCGATCGTGAGTCCGTCCGCCGCGACCTGCCACGACGTGGCCAGGCCCGGCTCCAGGCGACCACCCTGTCCGTACTTCACCAGCGTCTCGAAGACCATCGGCGCGATGAACCAGTCCCCGTTGTAGTCGTGCGGGTCCTGGTCGCCGTACTCGTTCGCGTTCGCCACGCGCAGCGTGCCGCCGGTCGCGGCGGTTCGATCGGCGTCCCCGGATCCGCTGGCCGTGCAACCTGCCACCAGAGCAGCCAGCACCGCCAGTGTGGCCAGCGCCCGGGCTGGTCGGCAGGCCCGTAGCAGCGAGGAACCTTCGTCCAAATACCGAGCGACACGCATCAAGGAGCCTTCCAGAGTGGCATCTGCGCTGACCAGGGGTGGCGGACACCCTTACCTCGAGAAGGAGGCCGGGGTGATTCACAGACATAGTCGTCTGACGACAAGCGAAAGTTCCCTCAAGGTGAGCCGGCGACCGGATCGGCGGACCAGTCGGGTGATGCGGTACGCCGACCGGGCGCGGGAGTGTGGCGTTGTCGGCTCTGCCTCACGCAGCCCCGCCACAGTCCGAACCGGTGCCTGGCACCTGCTCCGATCCGGCGACGGGGTGTCCCCGAGGCGAGTCGGTCACGGTGCCGTGCCCCGATCCCAGCGTGCACCCCTGCGCCCGAGCCCTCGTTGTCCCTCCGAAGGTCGTTTGCCGATCCGGCAAGTTTCCTCGCCGGCATCGCGTGACAGGGGGCACCATGCCGGTCGAGCCTGATCGATCGTGAGGACGTGAGCGTATGAAGTACATCGAGCGCCCGGACGCGGCAACCCCGGCCGAGTTCTGGGAGAGTCTGCACCAGCAGGTGGCCGACGCCCAGTGGGAGGTGCGCGTCAACCCGATCCTTGCCGCAACGGTCGGTGACCTTCCGCCGGGTGCCGCTCTCGACCTGGGCTGCGGCCAGGGCGGCGACAGCCTGTGGCTCGCGCAACGCGGCTGGCAGGTCACCGCGGTCGACATCGCCGATGCCGCCCTGCAACGGGTGAGCGAACGTGCCGCCCGGCAGAGACTGAGCGACAGGATCGTCACCGAACGGCATGATCTGGCGGATTCCCTACCCCGGGGCACCTGGGACCTGGTGAGCGCTCATTACCTGCACAGCCTCTTCGACTTCCCCAGGGCCCGCATCCTGCGTGATCTCGGCGAGCAGGTGAACCCCGGTGGCATGCTGCTGATCGTCGACCACGGTTCAGTAGCACCATGGTCCTGGAACCAGGGGGCCACGATTCCCACCCCGGACGAGACCCTGGCCGGTCTGGCCCTCGATTCCACGTCCTGGCATGTGCTTCGCTGCGAAGCCCGCGATCGGACGGCCACCGGCCCGGGTGGCCAGACGGCCGAGGTGACCGACAATGTGATCGCCTTGCGCAGGACGGGCTGACCGGATCTTCGCTGCGAAGGCGACCGCCGTCGGCCCGGCCCGCGCGAACCGGCCCACGACGGGCGTCATTCGGTTCGGGCAGAGCGTTCCGCGTTACCGGAGGCGACCGTCCCCCGGCGGGCCATGGCGTCGCCGGTGATGAGCAGGCCGTCGGGTTCGGCTGGTTCCACGCTGCTGACGCTGGCGGGACTGTGGGCGAGGGACCCGCTCCGCTGCTGGTGGAAGGTCGGAACAGGGAACTAAAGCCGTCCACGGCGCGACCAACCCGAGGTGATGACTGACGTTCCTGACGCCGGGATAGCCGGGGTGCGCACCCGGGTGGTGCTGGTCATCCTGTTCGACGGGGTGCAGCCGATCGACGTGGCCGGTCCGGTCGACGTGTTCACGTCGGCTGCCCGCTTCGTGGGTGACGCGGACAGCCTGCCGTACGTCATCCGGACCGCCTCTCTCGATGGTGGGGCGGTCCGGGCCGCCGGTGGTCTGCGCCTCGTCCCGGACGGTGACCTGGGCGGCGTCGAGGATCCGGACCTGCTGGTGGTGCCGGGCGGGCCGGGCGTGGGAGACGTCGACGACCGGCTCGTCGCCTGGCTCGCCGAGCGTGCTCCCGGCATCCCGCGGGTGGTTTCGGTGTGCACCGGGGCCTACCTGCTGGCCAAGGCCGGTCTCCTGGATGGTCGCCGGGCCACCACCCACTGGGAGGCCTGCGGTTACCTGAGCGAGATGTTTCCCCGGGTGGCGTTCGACCCGGACGCCATCTTCGTCCGGGACGGGACGATCTCCACGTCGGCGGGGGCGACAGCCGGGGTCGACCTGGCCATGGCGCTGGTCGAGGAGGACTTCGGTCGTGGGGTGGCTCTGGGCATCGCCCGGCTGTTGGTGTGCTACCTGCGTCGGCCGGGCAATCAGGCCCAGCTCAGCGTTCAGCTCTCGACCCAGATCGCCCGGACCGATCCGCTGCGCGAGGTGCAGTACTGGGCCGCCGCGAACCTGGCGGCCGACCTGTCCGTCCCGGCGATGGCGGAGCGCGCCGGGCTGTCTCCGCGGCAGTTCGCCCGGGTGTTCGGGGAACAGGTCGGGATGCCGCCGGGCCGGTACGTGGACCTGATCCGGCTGGAGGCTGCCCAGCGCATGCTGACCGACACCACCGATGGTGTGCTCGGTATCGCTCACCGTTGCGGATATGGGTCGGCGGAGGCGATGCGCCGGGCGTTCCTGCGCGAACTCGACATTTCGCCGACCGAATACCGTCGCGCGTCGGCGAAGGAATCGGTGATCCCCGACGGATCTTCGTCGATGGCAGATTTGTTGGCCGGTACGTCATAGGCGTGAGCGCGGGCCGCTTCTAAGCTTCCTGACATATGGCGAAATGAATATTTTCATGCCATTTTCGGCTTTCCGTGCACGCTTCATGACAGAGATGTGAGCTCGACGTGACTCTCGTTCCAGACCGGATTGTCCGTTCCACGCTGGCCATCGGCCTCGTCGTCGCGCTCGGCGCCTGCTCGGGGACGACGGTGCCGGACGCTCCGGTCGCATCGGCCGACGCGTCGGTCGCCGTCGGTCCCCGAACCACGTATCCGCTGACGATCGACAACTGCGGCCGTGAGGTCACGTTCTCCCAGGCGCCCCGCCGGGTCGTGCTGCTCAACGGCGCGTCCGTGGCCGAGGTCGAGTCGATGATCGCGCTCGGTGTCGAGGGAACCATCGTGGCCAACAGCCAGAGCTACGGCGTCTCCGACGACCCGACGATGGTCGAACGGATCAAGGCCATCCCGACCGGCGGATTGAAGCTGAACAAGAACTTCGAGGTCCCCCGCGAGCAGGTGATCGCCCAGTCACCCGATCTGGTGATCTCGACGTGGGCGGGCGGGTTCGACGACAAGATCGGCTCGATCACCCGCGACGAGCTCGGCAAGGCCGGCATCAACAGTTTCGTGTCCCCGTCGAACTGCGCCAACGGTGCGACCTCGCCCCGACCGCAGGACACGGCCACGTATGCGAAGCGGTCGGTCGAGTCGTCGTACGAGCTGCTGAACCAACTCGGGGTCATCTTCGACGTTCAAGGCAAGGCGGCGCAGGTCGTGCAGGACTCGCGCACGGCGCTGGCCGCCATCCCGTCGCCGACCGGGGCACCCAAGCGGGTGCTGGCCGCCTATCCCAGTATGGGGTCGGCGATGGGTCTCAAGGTGCCTGCCGTGTTCGGCGGCGGCATCTTCGACGACATCATCACCCGGGCCGGCGGTGTCAACGCGTTCGGCGGCCTGACCGACCAGCAACTCACCGCACTCAACGTCGAGGCCCTCGCCGCGGCGAACGTCGAGGTGCTGGTGATCGGCCTGTACCAGCCGGACGACGACGCCAAGAAGTTCGCGGAGCAGCTGTTCGCGCAGTATCCGCAGTGGCCGGCGTCGAAGACCAAGACCTACACCTCGGTTTCCGACAGCTTCTACCTCGGACCGCTGAACGCGGTCGCGGTGAAGAAGATCAGCGATGCCGTCCACGCAGCGAACTGACCGCACCCGCCCGGAAGCGGCCCGTGCCCACCTCGTACCCGACAGAGCCGTTCCGCTGCTGATCGTGCTCCTGACCGTCGCGGTCGTGCTGGCCGCGGCGGTCGCGATCGCCGTCGGCACGGTACCGGTGCCGCTGGGCGACGTGGTCGCGGTGACCTGGGCGCACCTCACGCCGGGAGACACCGAGCGCAGCCTGCTCTACGACCAGATCGTGTGGGACTTCCGCGCGCCCCGGGTGCTGCTGGCAGGGGTCGCCGGCGCGGGTCTCAGCATCGCCGGAGTCTGTCTGCAGGCATTGGTGCGCAACCCGCTGGCCGATCCCTACCTGCTCGGCATCTCAGGAGGCGCCTCCATCGGCGCCGCCCTGGCGCTGAGCTTCGTGCCCGCGGCGATCGCCGGACTGGGTGTCTCCGGCGCGGCCTTCCTCGGGGCGGTGGTCAGCGTCGCCCTGGTCGTGGGGCTGGCACAGCGGGCCGGTCGGGTCGCGCCGGGCCGGCTGATCCTGGCCGGAGTGGCCGTGGCCTATCTGGGCAGTGCCGTCACCAGCTACATCCAACTGCAGGCCAACCCGGGCGAACTACGCGGCATCCTGTTCTGGGTGCTCGGCTCGGTCGCCGCCGCGTCCTGGCCGGACCTACCCGCACCCACCGCCGCCCTGCTGCTCTGCCTGCTCTGGCTGCTGGTTGACGGCCGCCGGTTGAACGCGCTGACGATGGGCGAGACGTCGGCGGCCGGGCTGGGGATCGACGTCAACCGGCTACGTCTCGGGCTGCTCGCGGTGGCGTCGCTGCTGACCGCGACGATCGTCAGCGTCGCGGGTGGGATCGGCTTCGTCGGCCTGCTGGTGCCGCACGCGGTCCGGCTGCTGGTCGGCCCCGACCATCGCCGGGTGATCCCGGTGTCGCTGCTGCTGGGGGCGGTCTTCCTGATCCTCGTCGACCTGTTGTCGCGCACCCTGGACCGGCCGAACGAGATGCCGATCGGCATCTTCACCGCCGTGCTCGGCGCGCCCTTCTTCCTGTGGCTGCTGCGCAGCCAGTCCGGGGCGGTGCGATGAGGGTCGTGGCGACCGGCGTCTCGGTGACCATCGACGGCACGACCATCCTCGATGACGTCTCGTTCACCGCCGCCGACGGCCGGGTGACCGGACTGATCGGGCCGAACGGATCCGGCAAGAGCACACTGCTGCGCTGCCTGTACCGCATCATCCGGCCGCAGCAGGGCACCGTGCACATCGGCGATCACGACGTCTGGCAGGTCCCCGCCCGCCGGGCCGGCCAGTTACGGGCGGTGGTCGCCCAGGACCAGGAACTCGACAACGACTACACCGTCCGCGACATCGTCGCCATGGGGCGGATCCCGCACCAGCGACTGCTCGAACGGGAGAGCATCACCGACCGCACCATCGTCGACGAGGCGCTGGTCCGCGCCCGCATCGAGTGGGCCGAGGGGCGGCGTTTCGTCACGCTGTCCGGCGGCGAACGTCAGCGGGTCCTACTCGCCCGCGCGCTCGCCCAGAACACCCCGGTGCTGCTGCTCGACGAGCCGACCAACCACCTCGACATCGGCGCGCAACTGGAACTGCTCGAGTTGATCCGCGAACTCGGGCTCACCACCGTCGCCGCCCTGCACGACCTCGACCACGCGATGTCCTACTGCGACGCCGTCGTGCTGCTGCACCACGGCCGGGTCGTCGCGGCCGACGATCCCGTCACCGTGCTCACCCCGCAACGCCTGGCCGATGTCTTCGGCGTACGGGGAGCGACGACCACCCACCCACTCACCGGTCAGCCGCACCTGGTGTTCGCGGCGCCGTGTTCCGAACGGGAGATTTCCAGATGACCATGCAGAGCCCGCCCGGCGAGCCGGTTCCCGACGCCAGGCTCACCGCACCCCTCGAACCACCTGCGACCGGCACCATCACCGTGGCCGTCGTTCTCTCACCGCACGCGGAACTGGTCGACTTCGCCGGCCCGTGGGGCGTGTTCGAGTACGCCCGCCTCGACGACGGGCGTACCCCGTTCACGCTGACCACGGTGGCGGCTACGACGGACCCTGTCCCGATCTCCGGAGGCATGGTCGTCGTGCCCGGTCACGCCGTCGAAACAGTGCCGGCACCGGACATCGTGGTCGTCCCGGCCCTGGACACCGGCAAGCTCGCCCCCGAGGTGCTGGACTGGCTGCGGCGTGTCCATCAGAACACCGCAGTGACCATGTCGGTCTGCAACGGATCGTTCGTACTAGGCCAGGCGGGCCTCCTCGACGGCCGGACCGCAACGGCCCACCACAGCGCCTACCAGGCACTCCAGGCCATGTTTCCCGCCCTCACCGTCGTCGCCGGGGTCCGCTACGTCGAGGACGGCCGGCTCGCCACCGCCGGCGGGCTCACCTCGGGCACCGACCTGGCCCTGCGGATCGTCGAACGCTACTTCGGGCGCGCCGTCGCGCAGCGTACCGCCACCTACCTCGAATACCAGGGCACGGGCTGGATGCACCCCGACAGCAACGCCGAGTTCACCGAGCCTGCGGCGGTAAACCCGGAACAGCCGGTGTGTCCGGTATGTCAGATGCCGGTATCCCCCGACACCCCGATCACCCTCGAACTGGACGGACGTACCTGGCACTTCTGCGGCGACTGGTGCCGGGAGCAGTTCCGGGCGGCACCACAGCGCTTCGCCATCGCGGAGGGATCGTGACATGCAGGTCGCCATCGTCGTCTATCCCGGTTTCACGGCGCTCGACGTCCTCGGGCCGTACGAGGTTCTGGGTCGTCTGCCGGACACCGAGGTCGTGTTCGTCGCCGAGCGTCCGGGCTTGGTCGTGAACGACCTGGGCAGCCTGTCGGTCGACGCCGTCGCGACGTACGCCGACGTGTCCGAGCCGGACATCGTGCTGGTCGGCGGGGGAGCGGGCCAGCAGGACCAGATGGCCGACGACGGCCCGCTGATCGAGTGGTTGCGGGCCGTCGACCGGACCACCACATGGACGACGTCCGTCTGCACCGGCGCGTTCGTGCTGGCCGCCGCCGGACTGCTGACGGGCCGACGGGCGACGACCCACTGGGCCGGGCTCGACATGCTCACCGGCTTCGGGGTGACGCCCGTGAAGGACCGGGTGGTGATCGACGGCCACTACGTGACCGCGGCCGGCGTGTCCGCAGGCATCGACATGGCGCTGATCCTGGCCGGCCGGATCATGGGCGACGAGGCCGCACAGACCGTGCAGCTGATCATCGAGTACGCCCCGGAGCCGCCGTACCAGGCAGGTTCCGTGGACACCGCGCCACCGTCGGTAGTGGAGCGGGCCGGCCGCATGCTGTCGCCTTGACGGGTGCTCCGGTCCACCATGGACCGCCGAGTCTGCCGTCTGGTTCGGCGACACCCACCGCACCTTCACCCACGGCCAGGAACTTTCTCCTCCCGGCCGGCGACTGTTTGTACATCGACGTGTGTCGGGAGGTGCTCCTCATGAGGCGACGGGCAGTGCTGGCGGGTAGTGCGGCTGCGGGCGTGGGCACACTGATCGGCGCACAGCCGGCCGAGGCCACACGGGGTGGTGCCAAGGGTCCCCTGCGGGTTCGCATCGTCCTGGTCGACGGTCAACGTCAGGGGGCTGGGGAGGGTTCGGCACCCGGCTGATCACCGGCAGTTATACCCGCTCAAGTCAACAGGGTGCGCCAGTAGAACCAGAACTGCTCGCCGATGAGGGCGACGATGATGACGTACCAGACGGTGAGGACGACGGTGTGATACCGGAGGAGCACAGCCCCCCGGGAAGTGAACAACTGCTCGCGATGGACGTTGTGCAGGGTGACATACCAGAAGATCGCGATGGTGACGACCCACACCACCATGCAGTACGGACACAACGCGCCGATACGGTAGAGGCTCTGGAAGATCAGCCAGTGCACGAACCCGATACCGAACGTCGCGCCGAGTTGCAGGCCGAGCCAGAACCAGCGCGGTAGTCGGGCGCCGGCCAGGACCGCGACACCGATGGTGGTCACCGCGCTGAACCCGACGATACCGATCAGAGGGTTGGGGAAACCGAACGCGGCCGCCTGCGGCGTGGTCATCACCGAGCCGCAGGACAGGATCGGGTTGATGCTGCAACTGGGCCGATAGCTCGGATCGGTCAGAAGGTTGATCTTCTCGATGGTCAGGGTCAGCGCTGCGGCGCTACCGATCGCACCGCAGACGGCCAGCACCCAGCCGATGATGCGCGCCGCGAACGGCGCCGTCGGGTCCGCTGCGACGACCACCGGGCCGGGAGCGGTCGTGACCTGCCCGCTCATCCGGCGAGCGCTGCGTCGACGGCGGCCTTGAGCCCGGCGTACGTGGCCTGCCCGTCGAAGCGCTGGCCATTGATGAAGAACGACGGGGTGCTCTGGACCCCGGCGGCGGTCCCGTCGCTCTGGTCGTCACGGATACGGGCCGCGGTGCCCGGGTCGTCGCGGTCGGTGCGGAACTTCGCCAGGTCGAGGCCAAGCTGCTGGGCGTAGCCCTCGAAGACGACCGACTGGTCCTGCTGCTGCCCGCCCCACGTGGACTGGTTCTCGAACAGCTTGACGTACATCTGCTCGAACTTGTCCTGTCGCGCGGCGGCCTCGGCGGCGCGGGCGGCGTTCTGTGCATTGGCGTGCTGGGTCAGCGGGAAGTTCCGGACCACATAGGTGATCTTGCCAGCGTACTCCTGGCGGAGTCTCTCCACGCCAGGGAACGCCTGTCCGCAGGACGGGCACTCGAAATCGAGGAACTCGACGATGGTTACCTTGCCGTCCTCGGCGGCGGTGAGCCGGTGGCTGTCCGCCCTCACCACCCGGTCGCCAGCTGCCTGCCGAGCTTTGTCACTGCTGTTCTGGACGAAGACGAACAGCCCGGCGAGTCCGGCGAGCACGATCGCCAACAGCCCGAAAGTGATCTTGGTGTTGGTGCTCACACGTCGGGCGCGCATCGCCTTGGCAGCCTTGTCAGACGCCTTCCTGCTGCGCTCTGCTCCGGAACCGCCAGTCCTACCGCCGTCGGCGGTCGGCCTTGCGGGGCGGTTGCGCTTCTTGGACATCCGTGGACCTTCCACCCGAGGCTTCGTCGCACTGCCGCCTTCGGGCGGGTGCTGCCTCATTGGTCGTTCGAGACCCTGCTGGAGTTCCGGCTCGTGCGACGACCGGTCAGATCCGGATGGCCGTCGACAGAGTCGGGAGGGCGCCGGAGTCCGTGTCCAGCTCGAAGGACAGCCGCCAGACGTGACCGGGGGTAAGGGCCACGTGTCCGATCGCGGTTTGAGCGGTCAGCGCCAGAACCTCGACATCGGTCCGCAGCTCGGGAGCGGTGGCGTCCACAGCGGTGGCCGCCCAGCCGCGGATCTCGTCGGCGGGGCCGCCGTCGTTGGTCCAGCAGAGGTGCAGGAGGGGAGACGCGGTGTCGCGCTGCAACCACACGTGCAGAGTGTGGCCGTCCCCGCTGATCGCCACCGACTGACGCTTGGGACAGAACGCGCGGTCACGGGCTGCCTGCGCGGTGACCGGTGGCACCGTCACCGCGGCGATCAGCGCCAGTGCGAGGGCGGACACCGCGAGCACGGCTGGCCATCGCTGGTGCCGCTGCGGCCCGCTGAGCGCCTCGTGACGCCCACGGGCACGAGGCGCGCAGCTGAGGACATGACCGAGATCCTGAGTCTTCCCCGTGGTGTAGCCGGCCGTCCGGTGACTCAGCCGCAGACCCGGGCCATGTCGCCGCCCGTGACCGCGTACCGCCCTGGTCGCCGTGATCGCTGGTGCGGTCACCTGCCGTCGACGAGTCGTCGGGTGTCGAGGGTCGGGGAAGCAGCGGGCCGGGCCGGTTGCGGCGTGGTCAGGCTCCGCGCACTGGCCAGGCGACGATGGCACCTCGGTTTCCACGGAGGTGTCTCCGGATAGATCAGGAACACGTCGCCCGGCCGTCAGGAGCAGGCAGACCGTCACGGCCAGACCCACCGCCAGGATGTGTACGCCCGTCATCCGGTACCCCCCCCGCCACGCCCCGGTACGGCATGCGCCGCCCGCTGGTGGGGTAGTCGCACCGCCGACCCCGCTGGTTCCCGACACCCGGTACGCACCCACCGGTCTCGCCGCCCTGACCAGAGGCGACGTCCGGCGAACTGATCACGGCAACGGGGGTGACCAGCCGGCATCGGATTGGGCGTGCTGCTGGCCCACCAGACGCGGGGTTCGGCCGCCCGTTCGGCGGACGAACGGCCGAACCCTGTCAGTGCGTCAGCTGCCGGCTGGCGCGGGGGAGGTGGGGACCACGGCTGGACGGCGTCGTCGCGACACCGCGCCCACGACGACGTCGATGACGAGGAACGCGAGCAGGGTGATCCCGAACAGGGGCAGCGCCCAACCGATCGCCACGGTCACCGGTACGCCGATGAGCAGGACCCACAGCGGCATGCCGCGGACCCCGCCACGGGGCGGCGGGGTGCCGGCGAGGGCGCGTCGGTCGGCGCGGGTGGGTCGGCGTTGCCACCACATGCGGTAGCCCCAGACGATGACGCAGAGCAGCCCGAGCGCCAGCGCCGCGAGCAGGATCTGGTTGACCGGGCCGAACAGGATACCCATGTGGGCCTGGATACCGAGGCCACTGAGTTTCGCCAGCAGCGGCCAGTCGGCGAAGTCGCTGCGGGCGGTGACCTGACCGCCGGCCGGGTCGACGGCGACGCGGTCCTTGGCGACGGGCCAGGTGTTGTCGACCTGCGTGACCGTCCAGGCCGAGCCCGCCTCGGCAGCCGGGGCGATCTCGACCGGGCC
The DNA here is from genome assembly GCF_015354745.1 of Micromonospora sp. S-DT3-3-22. Classification (NCBI taxonomy): domain Bacteria; kingdom Bacillati; phylum Actinomycetota; class Actinomycetes; order Micromonosporales; family Micromonosporaceae; genus Micromonospora; species Micromonospora sp. S-DT3-3-22. Next base: position 13,048 of record NZ_JACGMO010000070.1, on the reverse strand, counting down.
GTCCAGGCCGGCCGTACGGGCGGCCGCCACCACCCGATCGAAAGCAGCCGACTCGACCACTCCGCCTGCACCGCTGGCCTCGTGGTGGCCGCCGCCGGTCTCGGCCGGCTCGTCCGGGACGGTGGTGAGGCTGGTCGAGATCTCCGGGGCGCGGGCGCTGAGCGCGTCGAGGCCGGCACCGAAGTTCGCCCCGGCATAGCGGGACCAGGTGAGCCCGGTGGCCGAGAGGAACAGCAGGCCGACGGTGAGCCAGATGCCGGTGGTGGCGTGCCAGCCCCGGGTACGGCGGACACCCTTGCCGGCGGACAGGTCCGGTACGAGCAGGTGCCGGGCGGTGGCCCGGGAGGCGCTGCGTCGACGCCACCACAGGATCACCCCGCCGAGCGCGAGGACCCACAGCCAGCTCGCGGCCAGCTCGGAGTAGTGCCGGCCCACCACGCCCAGGTGCAGGTTGCGGTGCAGGTCGTCCAGCCAGGTGGTGGCCGGGGTCGAGCCGAACCAGGTGGTCAGCTGGCCCTGGACCTGCGCGGTGTACGGGTCGATGTAGACGGTGTGCTGCTTGTCGCCGAGCTCTGGCAGGGCGAACGTCACCCGGGTGGTCCGGTCACCCTCGCCGGGCTGCACGGTGGTGATGCTGCCCTCGGGGTGGGCGTTGCGGGCGGCACCGACCTGGTCGGCCAGCGGCAGCGGACGGTCACCCACCTGAGCGACGGTCAGTTGGTCGCTGTAGAGGATGCTGTCCAGTTGCGGGGTGGTGGTGTAGGCCAGCCCGGTCAGGGCGGCGACCACCAGGAACGGGGCGACGAGGATACCGGCGTAGAAGTGCAGCCGTAGCAGCAGCGCACCGAACGGTGACGTTCGTCGGGCCGGTCGGGCAGGTGTTTCGGTGGCTGTGGCGGGTTCCGGCGTCGACCCGCCGGACAGTTCGGTGAGAGACATGTTCTTCCGATCGGCATTGGCGAGAAGCACCCCCGCCAGGGGGTGCTTCTCCTGCTGGCATGGTCGCCCGGTGGTTCGTTGCGTTGCTCCGGCTTGGTGAGGTAGTCGGAACGCAAGCCCTCGAGGTTCCCGAGAATTTCTCGGACGGCACCAGGCCGCAGCGTTGTCAGTGCTGGTCGGACCCGGTCGCGCGCCGCGCGCCACTGTCGGCCTGTCCGGACGCGGCGAGGAACGCGTTGTAGCGGGCGAGGTCGTCCTCCTCGCCGGTTGCGTCCGCCCGGTCGGCCGCCCGGTCGAGGCGGGCCTGCTCGCGCACATCGGCGCGGATCCACTGGCGAACAAGAATAATCATGACGACGACGGCAGGTAGCTCGCCGAAGGCCCAGGCGATGCCGGCGCCGAGGTTCTGGTCGGCCAGCAGCGACGACGCCCAGGCGGGGTGGACGGCGATGTACCAGTCGGGGGCGATGACGGTGGTGGTCTGCATGAGGACCAGGCCGAAGAAGCCGTGGGCCATCATCGACGCGAGGTGGATGATCACCAGCAGGGGATGGGGGAGCCGTCGGCGACCGGGGTCGACACCGATGAGCACCCAGAACAGCAGGTAGCCGGCGACCACGAAGTGGGTGAGCATCGCCAGGTGACCGAGGTGGGAGCGCATCAGCACGCCGAGTAGGTCGCTGAAGTACAGACCGAACAGGCTGCCGGTGTAGATGCCGAGCGCGACGAGTGGGTGGGTGAGTAGCTTGGTGACGCGGCTGTGCACGGCGATCAGTAGCCACTCCCGGGCGCCGCGTACCTGTGGGTCGGCCGGTCGGCGCAGGGCACGCAGGGCGAGGGTGACCGGTGCGCCGCCGACCAGCAGGATCGGCACCAGCATCGACAGCACCATGTGTTGGGCCATGTGTGCGCTGAACAGCACGTACGCGTAGCGGGCCACACCGAGGTTGGTCGTCGCGGCGAGCAACAGCAACCCGCCCACCCAACTCGCCGTCCGGGCGAGAGGCCACCGGTGCCCGGCGACGTGCATCCGGCGTACCCCGGCCAGGTACCCGCCGACGCCGACAGCGCAGAGGGTCAGGAAGAACATGTCCGGCAGCGGCTGCCCGAGCAGGTTGCCCGCCGTGGGTGCGGCAGGCATCGGGAAGCCGAGCAACTCGGTGATCGGGTCGGCGTCGATGCCGGACACCGGGACGGGGGTGGGGCTGCGCGACAGTGCCACGGCAAGGCCCACGGTGGCGGTGAACACGATCAGTTCACCGGCGGCCAGTCGGGTGAACGCCCATCGACTGCCGGCGCGCAACGCCGGCAGGGTACGGCAGCGGTGTGCCGCGCCGAGCACGCCGAGGATCAGCAGGGCGGCGACCTTGCCGAGGACCAGCCAGCCGTAGCGGGACTGCCAGAGCTGGTCGACCGTGCCGAGGCGGACGGCGGCGTTGGCCAGCCCGCTCACCGTCACGGCGACGATGCAGCCCAGTGCCAGGCGGCTGTACCGGGCAGCGGCCTCGGCCAGCATTCGGCTGCGCCGCACCATCAGCAGGGCGACGAGTCCACCGATCCACACCGCGGCGGCGAGGATGTGCAGGGCCAGGCTGGTGACCGCGATCTGGTGGTTACCGGCTCCGGCGGCGTGGCCGGTGAAAGCCGGAGGTAGCACCGCGATCAGGGCCAGGATCGTGACCGTCGCGGCGAGCCCTCGGGACACCCCGGCGCGGGCCAGCAGCGCCACGGTCAGGGCCAGCCCAGCCTGCAGCATGAGGGACTGGCCCTGCGAGATCATGGTGGCGAAACTGACGACCGTCGCGGGCTTGAGCGTTTCCAGCGGCTGGCCGAGCAGGTCTGAGACCGTCAGCACCATCAGCGACAGCGCCGCCACCGCCCAGCCGAGCGCGGTGAGGCTCGCTCGCCGTAGCAGCAGGTAGCCGTGGGGCGAGACGGTGCGCCCGTCGCCGGGCAGCAGGAATGCGGAGGTCACCAGCATGCCGACGGTGACGGTGGCGAGGCCGTCACCGAGGAGCCGGACCACCGGTAGCGCCCAGGTCGTGGCTGGTCCCGCATCGGGTAGGCCTGGAATCACGGCGGCGAGGGCACCCCCGACCCGCAGGCCCGACAGCAGCACAGCGATCCCCGAGGCGCAGGCGGTGACAACAAGGAACCAGTCGTAGGCCGTCGATGCAGTGGACCGGAACCGGCTGGCGGATGTCGCCGCCGGCACCGGGATGGTGGTACCGGAGCCGTCGGCGGCGACCTGCCGGGAATCTGTGTCGGACACGTGGTGACCTTGACCTGTGAAGTGGTGATGGGACGCGACCGCAGGAGAACGGTCTGGTCAACGACGGTTCGCTCGCCGTCGGAGGAGCAGCCCACCAACGACCACCACGACGACGACGGCCAGCGCGCCGCCGGCGACGAGGACGCCGGTGCCCGGCCCATCGTCGCCCTGCACCGACGCCGCCGCGGACGGCGCGTCGGTCGTCGTAACGACGATCGGCGCGGCGCTGGAGTTGGGGTCGGCCACCGTGAACGGGTACGACCCCTGGACCGGGTGGCCGTCGGTGGAGACGACCCGGTAGGCGACGGTGTAGGTGCCGTTGGGCAGCGCCCCGGTCACCTGGACCGATCCCTTCGCGCCACCGACGACCGGATCGCCCGTGGGTACCTTCCGTTTGGCGGCGTCGGTGAGCACGATGGTGGTGAACGTCGGGTCCAGCCGTTCGACGAACTCGAGCACGATCTCGGTGGGTGCGCTGGACAGCGTCGACTCCTGGGCCGGTGCCGCCGAGCGCAGCGTGTTGTGTGCCCACGCCGGGCTGACCGGAATGAGCAGCGCCACGACGGCGGCGAGCACCGCCGCGCCGAGTCGAACGGCGGTGGGGCGGGACGACGGTACGGTCATGACGAAACTCCGGTGGACGTGATCATCCGAGTACCTGCTCGCCGATCCATCCTCCCGGTTGACAACCGGGAGGGACGGCGAAGACGGCGGACCCGATCGGGGTGGTCCACTCGTTGAGCAGATCCCGATCGGCCAACCGGCGCTGGATGGGCAGGAACTGACGGGTGATGTCGGCCTGGTAGGACGCGAAGATCAGGCCACTGTCCGCGTGACCCTCCGCCGTCGGCGCACCGTCGTAGTTGTAGGGCCGGCGCAGGATCTTGTACCGGTCGTCCGTGACGTGTGCGCGGGTCATGTGGGAGAAGTCGGGGATGACGGTGAGGCCGTCCGGGCCGGTGGCGGCGAAGTCGGGTTCGTCGTGCTCGGCGGTGCCGGTCAGCGGCGCGCCAGTGGCGAGCCGTCGGCCCACGGCGAGTTCGCGGTCGGTACGGCCGAGCAGGTCCCAGGTCTCCAGGTTCATGCTGATTCGTCTCAGTACCAGGGTGGTGCTGTCGCGTAGCCATGCCGGTCCGTCGGCCACGAAGACGGCCGTGTCCATCGCAACCCCCGGCTGGGGATTGGCGGTGCCGTCGAGTTGACCGAACAGGTTGCGCTGTGTGTGGCCGCCCGGCTCGACGCCGGGGCTACGCCGGAAGCCCTGCTGCACCCATCGCACGGTCGCGAACGGCCTGCTGTCCTTGATCAGGACCCGTTGGGCATGGGCCACGCTGATCGCGTCGTCGGCGCAGATCTGCAGCAGCAGATCACCACCGGACCAGGCCGGCTGAAGCCGGTCGATGCGGAACGACGGAAGGTCGGCGACCGACGCCGGCCGGCGATCGTCGACGCCGCCCGCCCGGTAGAGGCCCGGCCCGAAGCCGAAGGTCACGGTCAACCGTGCGGGCAACAGCCCGAGTTCGGCCTCGGTGTCAGCCAGAGCGGGTCGGCCCTGGGTGAGTCGGGCCGCGTCGTCGGTCAGTAGCCGCAGCCATCGACCCAGCGCGGCCCGGTCCGTGCCGGCCCGCAGCGTCAACGCCACGAACGACCCGTGCGCCTGCGGTTCGGTGGCGATCCCGGCCTGTCGGACGCCGAAGAAGGGCTCGACCAGTCCGCCGACACTCGCCACCGGCGTCGTGTCGGCGGCGTCCACCGACGGGGGGCCGGTCTGCCCTGCGCGGGTCGCGACAACGGCGGCCCCACCGGCCAGTACCCCGCCGGCGGCCAGCGCGCCGCCGGTGAGCAGGCCACGCCTGCTCACCGGGTGGACGGGTGGTGTCTGCGTCACGATGCTGGGGTCATGGTCATCCCCGGCGTGGCGCTCATGCCGGGCATCGGCTCGCCGTGCCCCGGGGCATAGGTCTCCTGCGCGCCGGTGAACGGCTTGGCGACTGCGGTGAACTGCTGGGTCTTGCCGTCGGCGAAGGTGAGCGTGAAGGTCAACTCGTCGCCGGCCTGGACGGGCTTGGTGAGATCCATCAGCATCAGGTGGTCACCGCCGGGCTCCAACGCGTGGGTGCTCTTGGCCTTGATCACGATGCCGCCCTGCTTCTGCTGCATGACCATCTTGCCGTCTTTCATGGCCATCTCGTGCAACTCCATCGCGGAGACGGAGGTCGTGACGCTGGTCAGAGTCACATCGGTGTCGCCGTCGTTGACCAGGGTCCCGAAGGCCGCGGTCATCCCCTTGTCGGCTGCCTTCACCCACGGGTCGCGAATCGTGACCACACCCGTGGCGGCGCTGGCCGACGCGGACGGGCTCGGCTGCGCGGTCGACGACGAGTCGGACGAGGCGCACCCGCCGGCACCGACTGCGACGAGCGCAGCTGCGGTGGCGAGGACAAAGGCCGAGCGTCGGCGCGATCCGAAAGGGCTGGTGGTGCGCATGAATTCTGCCTCCGATGGTTGCTTGCTGCTTCGTTGGTCGGTCGTCGCAGCGTAAAAGTTCCGGGCTGGCGGGTAATGGCCGTCACGTGGTCACGGCTGGCGCGGCGAACGGCTGGCGCAGTGGTGGGTGTTCTCGCCGTTCAGGCCGCTGACCGGTCGCTGATCCGTGCCGTGCCCGGGTGGGGCGGTGCCAGTCGCAGCCTCGGCCGAGTGGCCTGTGGTTCGTCACCTGCCGCGGAGCGCCCGGCGGGGCGGGCGGTCCGGCTGTGCGTCGGAGGCTCGTCACGGTGCCGCCTGGTCTGCGACAACGCGACGACGATCACGTACCCGGCGAGCAGGAAACCGTGGCTGACCAGGCGGGAGGGTTCCACCCGGCCGGTCATCAGGTCATTGACCGAGAGCAGCATGAGCGTGCCGACGAAGGCACTCAGGGTCGGCACCAGCCCGGTGGAGGATGTACGCCGGGCTGCCACGAAGAGGAACCCGGCGCCGACGGCGATGTTCCAGGCGGCAGCCTCGTGCCACAGGTGCCCGGAGCCGAGGGCGCCGAGGGCGTCGTGGGCGTGTGGGGCGGTCGGGCCACGGCCGATCTGCGCCAGGCCCAGCACCAGCTGAACAGCACCGATGAGAGCAAGCCCTGCTCGCAGGGGGAGCACGAGACGGTCCCGCAGGCGTCGAGGCGCGGGGGGTGCGACCACGACGACGTGGGTGAGATCGGGTCCGGGCGCGGTGAGCGTCAGGCGGGTCCGCCGGGTCACCGCGGCGGCCTGGTCGTACCATCGCCGGCAGGTCGCGCACCCGTCAAGGTGAACGTCGGCCCCGGCCTGCTCAGCAAGGGTTGCCTCGCCGTCCAACTGCGCTGACAGGATCTCCCGCCACTGCTCACACCCCATGCACCGGTAGTCGGTTGACAGGGTGTCCTGGTTCCCAGGTTGACCGGGGATGTGGCGTCCTCGGTCGGTCGCCTTCAGCTGGCGGCGCTGCCGCGCTGCCGCCGCGCCGGCCAGGGGCTCGCGTCGACTGCGGCAACCAGGTCTTCTCGAGCCCGTGCCACCCGGGAACGGATGGTGCCCACAGGGCACCCGCACACCTCGGCGGTCTCGGCGTAGGACAGGCCGAGGATCTGGGTCGCCACGAACGCTTCGCGTCGGTCCGGCGCCAACGAGCACAGGAGATCGTTGAGCACGACCGCACCATCGAAGGCGCTGCCGCCAGCGTCGGGGACATCGTGCCGGTCTGACAGTTGCGTGGTACGCGGCCGTCTCGTCGCCGCGCGTACGTGGTCGACCGCGACCTTCCGGGCGATCCCGAGCAGCCAGGTCCTGGCCGACGAGCGCGCGGCGAACGACGGCAACGACCGCATCGCTCGCAGATACGTCTCCTGGGTCAGGTCGTCAGCCTCGGACGGGCTGATCAGGTGGGCGACGAACCGCCATATGTACTGCTGGGTCGCCCGGATGAACCGGGTGGCCGAGTCTTGGTCGCCCCGGCCGGCCGCGAGAGCCCAGGCGGTGATCTCCGCGTCGTCGTCGGTCACCTGGTACCTCCGTGTCCGGTTTTGCCCGGGCGTCCTGAACCACCACGAACCGATCGACGTCGACGACGGGTTCGGGTAGGTCGCCGAATGAGCCTACGGCACCGCTTCGCCTCCCGGTACGGACAAGATCCGTCAGCGGATCAACGTGCGGCGGTCGTTGTCGCGGGCTGCTTCGCTGCCTCGCCGGCGGTCACGGCCGCCGGTCGCCAGCGGAACAGACGAAGGCTGTTGAGCACGACGAGCAGGCTGGAGCAGGCCATCGCGGCGGCGGCGAGCATCGGGGTGACCAGACCGACAGCGGCCAGCGGGATCATCAGGCTGTTGTAGGCGAACGCCCAGAACAGGTTGACCTTGATGGTGCGTAGGGTGGCCCGGGCCAGGGCCAGCGCGTCGACCACGGCGATGAGATCCACGGTGCCGGCACTCGCGCGGACGATCGTGACGTCGCTGGCCTCGATGGCGATGTCGCTGCCGGTGGCGATCGCCACGCCGAGGTCGGCTTCGGCGAGGGCGGCCGCGTCGTTGACTCCATCGCCGACCATGGCCACCGTTGCGCCCTCGTCGCGCAGCCGCCGGACGGTGGCAGCCTTCGCTTCGGGCGTGACCTCGGCAATGACTTCCGTCAACCCCACCTGGGCGGCGACGCTGGCTGCTGCTGCGAGGCTGTCACCGGTCAGCAGGACCGGTCGCAGGCCAAGCGCGCGTAGCCGTCGTACCGTCGGCCCTGCGGACTCCCGCAGTGTGTCGGCGATGGCGATCCAACCACGAAGCTGCCCGTCCCACGCGACGTAGACCACCGTGTCCGCCGTGCCCGCCGCCTCGTCGACACTAATGCCGTCCAGGGCCAGGAGCCGGGCGTTGCCGATGGTCACCCGGACCTGGTCGACGGTGCCGCGGGCCCCGAGCCCCGGCTCAGCGCGGAAGCCATCGGCCTGCGGCAGGTCCCGCCCGTGCTCGGCTCCGGCGGCGATCACGATGGCATGGGCGACCGGATGCTCGGAGCAGGCCTCGACCGCAGCCGCCAGGCGCAGCAGCTCGCTGCGGTCCACGCCGGGGAGGGGATGCACGCCGGTGACCCGCATCCGGCCGGTGGTCAGGGTGCCGGTCTTGTCGAGCACGATGGTGTCGATGCGACGGGCCGACTCCAGCGCCGCCACTCCGCGGATCAACACGCCGAGTTGTGCGCCGCGACCGGTGCCGACGAGAAGCGCGGTGGGTGTGGCCAGGCCCAGAGCGCAGGGACACGCGACGATCAGCACCGCCACGGCAACCCCGACCGCCGTTGCGGTGGGGGCGAGGACCAACCAGCCGGCGAAGGTGGCCAGGGCGATCATCAGAACGAAGGGGACGAAGACGCCCGCGACCTCGTCAGCAAGGCGCTGAATTCGGGCCTTGCCTGCCTGTGCTTCGGCCACCAGGCGGGTGATCTGCGCGAGCCGCGTGTCGGCGCCGACCCGGCTCGCCCGCACGACGAGCCGACCGCCGGTGTTCACGGTGGCGCCGGTCACCGCCGAACCGGGACCCACCTCGACGGGGACGCTCTCCCCGGTCAGCAGGGCGACGTCGACCGCGCTCACACCAGCCTCGACCACCCCGTCGGTGGCGATCTTCTCGCCCGGGCGGACCACGAACACATCACCGACCCGCAGGTCGGTGACCGGGGTTCGCCGCTCGGTGCCATTCGCGTCGAGGACGGCGACGTCCTTCGCGCCCAACTGAGCGAGCGAACGCACGGCCGAACCGGCCCGGTACCGGGCCCGCGCCTCCAGCCAGCGCCCGGCCAGCAGGAACGTCACCAGAGCCGCGCCGACCTCGAAATAAAGCGGGTGGTCGTGCCCGGAAAACCAGGACAGGCTCATCCGCAGGCCTGGCCGACCGGCGGGTGTGCCCAGCAGCGCCCACAGGCTCCACAGGAAGGACACCAACGCGCCGAGGGAGACCAGCGTGTCCATCGTGGCGGCGCCGTGGCGGGCGTTGATCAGCGCCGCCCGGTGGAACGACCAACCCGCCCAGGCCACGACCGGCGCGGTGAGCGTGGCGACCACCCACTGCCAGTACGGGAACTGGGCGGCTGGTGTCATCGAGATCACCATTACCGGGGCGGCGAACGCCGCCGCGACGAGCAGCCGTCGCCCCATGTCGTTGCTGGCCTGGTCGTCGTCCTGGGCAATGGTCGTCGGCGCGGGCGGCCGGGCGGTGTAGCCCATCGCGGTTACGGTCGCTACCAACTCCGGCACCGCTACCGCCGGGGTGTGCTCCACCGTGGCGGTGGCGGTGGCGAAGTTGACCGTGGCCCGTACGCCGTCGATCCGGTTGAGTTTGCGCTCGATGCGGTTGGCGCAGGCCGCGCAGGTCATGCCCCCGATCGTCAGCGATGTGAGCAGCTGGTCAACGGTGGTGGTCACGCGGGGCTGCCGGCCAGTTCGAAGCCGGCCTCGTCCACTGCCCGCTGAACCTCGGCCAGCGGCAACGCCTCGGCGCTGCGAATGGTGACACGGCCCGCCTCGACATCGACCTCGACGGTCTGAACGCCCGACAATGCGGTGAGTTCGGAGGTGACGGACTGGGCGCAGTGCCCGCAGGTCATACCCCGAACCTGGTACGTGGATTGCACGATGACCTCTTTCGAGTCAGCCGGATCCGCACGATGTGCGGCGGAGAACGGGGGCGGCACCCTGCCCTGGTGTCGACCCTGGGTGGCACACCGCGGATGGTCCTGCGGTGGCGTGTCCCGGCTCCGCACCATGGTACGCGGGAAATGTCGACGCGGTTCAGCAGAACGTGGTCATTCACTCGACATCTGATCGAGAACCAGCATCGTCTCGCGGCGCAGTGCGCCGCGCCGGACGTCGCGTTCTCGGGTGGCGAGGGCAGCCTCCATCACATGGGCGTCGAGAAGGGGGCGGTGCACGCACAAGTCAGCCGACCCGGAAAAGGGAGATGACTGGGCACGTACGAGCCGGAGACGGTCTGCCTTGCCGTTCCGCCCGACCATACGGTGCGGCGCCGGCCCGGGTCCGAGGATCTCTTCCAGCCCGGTGGGAGAGAGCAGCATCGAGGTGCTCAAGCCGACCGATTCGCCCTCGGCGAGCCGGCGGGCGATGCGGCCCGAGTGCTGCTGGCTTGACCCGAGCAGGTCGAGTCGGCAGCGCACGGCCATCCGCAGCCGGTGCGCGACGAGCGGTCCCGTGATGGTGGCCGCTGTCTCGGCGGCGGGTGGCGTCCAGTACCGCTCGTGGCGAACCGCTCCGTCGTCGTACAGAAGCGCCCCGGTAGCCTCGGGCAGGAGTACCGCGGTGGGCCCGGGTCGAGTGCCGGCGACCCCATCACCGAGCCAGAGCCGGCAGACTCCCGCCACATCGCCGGCAACGTACGTGCCGTACGGCGCGCGGACGAAGGTGAGGTAGCTGCCGGGCAGTCGGGCGAGCGCGCCGAACGCATGACGCCGCACAGCCCGGCTGACCTGCTCGGTGAGGAGTCGGGGTGACAGGGGGCAGGGACCGAGCAGCACCATTCGGAAGCCCGGAACGTCGATCTGGTGCACAGCCCGCTGCGGCCACCACCCGGTGAGCCATGGGTTGCCGGAGATCGGATCGAGCATAGTCCGGCGGGGACCTGGCGACCGGTCGTCGATGGCGTCCGAGGGGCGGTGGCTCATCACCCAGCATCGGGTGCCGGGGATGTCGGACGTCAATCTAGGCGGAGGCCACGTCGTCCAGCGCGCCCGAGCGGGCGAGGCCGACGATGTCGCTGAGCTGGCCGCCGCTGAGTCGGATCGCGTTGCCGAAATCATCGGTAATGACGACTCGCTGCTCGGCCGGCGCTGCGGGGTCGATGTACAGCTCCGGGCATCCGCAGTTGCAGTTGCCGCACAGGGTGAGCACGTGTACCAGGCCGTCGGCTGCCATGTGAGCCTCCACTCGTCGGACGTCGTTGTTCAGGCTAGGGAGGGTCTATGCGTTCCTGCCGTGACCGATCAGTGTTTGTCAGCGGGCGACTATTCCTGACGGGGTGGGAACCCGGTGGTGGTGCTGTCCGACTACCTCTGATTGTGTGGGTGGTCGGGCTACCGACGTGGCTTCCCGAGTGTCCGATTGAGTAGTCCCAACAGGAGCGCCGCGGCACCGAGGACGACACCGGCCACGGCGACAGCCAGCGCGACCCCGGCCGGCCGGTCGGCGGCGGCCGTCGGCGGGGGTGCGGTGATCGGCATCCCGTGTTCGTCGACGCCGCTGGCCGCAGCCTCGGTCAGGCGTAGGACGATGGCGGGGTTCTCCGGCTCGGGGCCGCCGGCCGGGGGTTCCTCGATCCAGCGGGAGATGACGCCGTCGGCGTACGTCTGGAGAGCCTTGAACACGATCCGGTCGCCGGTCGTGGGCAACGGGCCCACGGAGACGCTGAACTCCTGGAACTGGTTGCCGTCGATGGCGTCCTCGGCGGTTGCCGCCGTCCAGGTCACCGAGGTGATCGCCTCGGTCACCGTTGCCGAGCCGACCTTGACCGGCGCGGCGAGTGGGCCGTCCTCGACGGTCGCCCGCCACCCGGCCAGCTTGTGGACCGCCGCCGAGGTGATCGGTGTGGTCTCGGGCATCACGATGCGTACGCTTGTCGTCGGCGCTTCGGCGCGCTCGTTGGGCACCCGGAACGTCAGGGTGGTGAATCCACCTGGCGCGGCCTGGGCGGGGCTTACCGAGACGTGCGCCTGCGCCGGGCCGACCGGCGCGATCGCGACCGCCGCTCCCGCGAGCAACGCCAGGGCGATCCGGCCCGGTACATGCTGTCGCATCGTTCATCTCCTCCTGCTGGGCGTGCCTTCGCTGGCCTTCAGCGGCGGCTATCGCACGATGTTCATCATGGTGGGGAGGCCGTCGGGTGGCGTGTGGGGGTGTGCCAGGCGATGTGGCCGTCCGGTCGCACCAGAAGGCCACCGGTGTCGTGCAGGCCGCACTGGTCGAGGAAGACCGTTCGCGCAGATGGCGACATCACTCGGTCGAGGTGGTGGACGGTCAGTGGAAACCCGACCTTCTGCTGCTCGGCCGCAGTCGAGGCCCAGGCCGCGTCGGGCCGGCGAGCAGGATGAAACCGTCGCCTGCGACCAGGTCGAGGGTGGACCGGGTCTGTTCCGGGTCGAGCCAGACGTGGGGGAGACGGTGGCCCGGCCGGCCGGTGGGGACGTAGTCGGCCACCGGATCCCCGGCAGGCGGGGCCGTGCCATCGGCGATGACGGCGGCGGAGGTGTAGTGGTGGCGAACACCGCCGGTCAACCACCGTCGGCTGCGGCCTGACTGCGGGGTCCCCGTGCCGGTCGTCGGGCACGGGGACTCCGCACAGCGCCGACGACCGGACCACGGCGGGCCGCCGATCCGGGGCCAGCCGTGGGACAGCGCGGTCATCCGCTGGTGGCCAGGCGGACACCCAGGGCGATGAAGGCCACCGCGCAGATCCGGCTGATCCGCCGAGACCACCGACCGTCGGTCACCCGGCCGGCGAACCTGCCCGCCCCGGCTCCGAGAGTGACATCGACGGTGAGCTGCACCACGACGAAGATCGCACCGAGGGGCACCAGCTGCGCCGTCACGTCGCCAGTCGCCGGGCTGACGAACTGCGGCAGGAACGCCACACTGAACAGGATCATCTTGGGGTTGAGGAGATTGGTCACCAACCCGCGGAGGAACGCCCCGCCACCGCGGCTGTTCCGCTCCGCCGTGGTGGAAGCCGTCGCCCTGCCGTCGCGGAGGGCCCGAACCCCGAGGACGATCAGATACGCCGCCCCGGCCCAGCGGATCGCGGCGAACAACACCGGCGACGCGGAG
>NZ_JACGMO010000006.1:0-109245 GCF_015354745.1 Micromonospora sp. S-DT3-3-22 | reverse complement strand
GGCGGCTCCGCCGTCGGCCGGGAACTCGCCGCCCTGCTCGCCGGTCCGCTCGGCGGTGCCGGCGGTGCGGGGTTGCCCACGGGTACGGGACTGCCCGGCGGCGTCGGGGCGTCCGGTGGGGCCGGCGGACCGGGGTTGTCGGGCGCGACGGGCAGCGGCTCCCCGGCGTCCGGGCCGCTCGGCGGCCGGCCGGTCGGGCCGCCGATCCTGCCGTCGCTCGGCGCACCGGGCCGCCCGGACGGCGACGCCGACGCCCGACGCGCCACCCGGTTGACCGAGGACGAACAGGCGTGGGGAGCCGACCCGACGTGCACGGCGGCGGTGGTCGGCCGGACCGACCCACCGAGGCGGCGGCCAGCGGCGACGCCGGTGGAGGTGGGGGAGGTCCCCGCCGCCGGCCCGGTGGTCCACGGCCGGGAGCAGGCACGCGGCCGAGGTTGACCGCCGGCGCTACCGGGCGACGGGCGACCGTCGCCAGCGGTGCTCCGCACCGGATGAAACCACCGATCCAACAGGAGGTGAGACATGTCGAGCCCGTTGTCCAACCAGGTCGAGCAGGCGCTTGCCGAACTCGAACGGCAGAAGGCCGCGATCGACGAGATCCAGGGTGGCCTGCACACCGTCTACAGCACGGTCACCGCGAAGAACCGGGCGGTGGCGGTGACCGTGGACAGCCGGGGGGCGGTCACGGCGATCAGGTTTCCGACCTCGGCGTACCGGTCGATGGCCGGCCCGGAGTTGGGTGAGCTGCTGGTCGACACGATCGAGGCGGCCCGGGGCGAGGCGATGGCCCGGACCGTGGCCGCGTTCGAGTCGATGCTCCCCGCCGGGCTGCCCATGATCGACCTGTTGACCGGCGGGGCCGACCCGGAGCACGGCCCGCTGCCGATGGACCGGCTGCTCACCGAGATGTTCCGCACGGCCGAGCCGGACGACGACCCGACGCCGCCGTCTCCGGCCGGAGCCCACTGATGGCCCCGGCCGAGGGGCCGATCGGTGCCGACACCGGCCGGCTGACCAACCCGAACTTCGACCCGTTCACCGAGGAACTGGACCGGGTCCAGCAGGCGCTGCGACGTAGCGACACGGACAGTCCGGGGCTCGTCGGCGCGCCGTACGCCGACATCGACGAGATCGTGGCGAACCTGCCGAAGGCGTCGCTCGGCGCGGACCTCATCAGGCTCCTGGGCGCGGTGCCGCAGGGCTACCAGGAGGACCTGCGGGAGCTGGGGCAACTCCTGGCCAGCGTGGAGGCGACCAACGCCGACATCTCCGGCGGGGTCAACACCGGCCGGCACACCTAGCGGCTGGCAGCGCTGTCCGCAGCAGGCGGGCAGTGGTTTGCGTGACACCTGACAACGGCACGACGACGAGGGGTGGTCTCCGGTGGCGATCGAGGTTAGCGCCGAACTGGCGAACTTCCTGCGCTTCCTGATCGGGGAGAAGTTTCCCAGGGCCAACGAGACCAACCTCTTCGCCACCGCCGAGGAGCTGCGGCGGGCCGCCGAGCTGGTGGCCTCGTCGAGCGAGACGTTCGGCGACGGGGTGCGGGCGTACCGGGCCGGGGTGAACGGGCAGGCCGAGGACTCCTTCGTCGACACGATGGAGCGCTACGTCCTGCACAGCCCGGGTTACCTCGGTCTGGTGTCGAAATACACCAACCGGATGGGGGACAGCTACCGGGGCACCGCGACCGAGGTGCAGTACGCCAAGCTGATGATCATCGCGTCGTTGCTCGCGCTGATGCTGGAACTGCTGGCGGCGCTGGCGATCGCCTGGATCAACCCGGCCGCCGCGCTGGCCCGGCTGGCCGTCGGCAGGGTGATCATGCGGATCATCTTCCAGAACGTCACCACCCGGGTCCTGTTCCAGGTGGCGATGGCGCAGGCCGTCGGGATCGGTCTCCAGACGGTGATGGACCGGCTGGTGCAGCTCTACCAGATCCGCAACCACACCCGCGACGGCTGGAACGACGAGCTGACCCGCGCCGCCGCCGAGGTCGGCTCGCTCGGCGGCGCGGTCGGCCTCGGCCTGGGCGGGCTCATGCAGGGGCTGGAGCGGTTGGCCCGGTCGACGAACATCGGCCGGCGGGTCGGGCTGACCGCATCGTCGAACACCCCGGAGCCGCACGGGTTCCGGCCCGGCGAGGCGGCCCAGGAAATCGCCAACGAGGGCGTCAGCGAGTGGCTGACCGAGTTCCTCTACAACGGCATGACGACCGGCGAGTGGGACGCCGACGGGGCGGCCGTCATCGCGGGTGCGCTCTCCGGGGTGGCGAGCGTCGCCGGCACCGCCATCGGGCAGCAGCTGAACAAGGCCACTGTCGGTGACCGGGACCGCAAGGCGGACCCGTCGGCGCTTGCGGACCCGGTGACGGACGAGCAGTTGCCCGCGTACGACCCGGTCCGCCTGCCGGCGTACGACGAACCACCGTCGTACGCCGAGGCGGTGGCCGCCGCGCCGCAGGTGGGTGCCGGCGCGGGTGGTATCGGCACCGGCGGTACGTCCCTCGGCGGTGTGACGCCCGGTGGTGCGACCCCGGGCGGTGCGGGTCGGGGTGGTGCGGCGGGGGGTGCGGGCTCCGGGGCCGGGTCGACGGCCCGGCCCGGTGCCGGTGGCGGTTCCGGCGACGCCGACGCGGCCCGGCCCCGGCCGGTGGACGGTATGTCGACGCCGCCGGGGGAGCCGGCCGGGCCGGAGCCGGTGGACCCGGGCGGCCTCACCGCCGGTGGCAACCCCGGCCTGTCGGACCTGTTGACCGCACCCGACCTGTTGGGTACGCCCGGCCTGTCCACCGCGTCGGACCTGTCCGCAGCGCCCGGTGCGCCCGCATCGGTGGACCTGTCGGCCGGTTCCTCGGCGGGCGGACCGCAGCCGGTCGGCGCACAGGTGGTGGGCGGACCGGGACCTGTCACGCAACCGCCGGGCACGCCGCCGGGGGTCGGGTCGGGGCCGGGGGCGCAGGCGGCGGGCGGACCGCAGCCCGGCGCGCAGCCGGGGGCCGGATCGGGGGCCCGGCCGCAGCCGGTGAACACCTCCGTGCCCGGTGCATCGTCGGGCGTACCGGCGGCGGGTCCACAGCCGGTGCCGGTGGGCACGGTGACCGCCTTCCCCGGGACCCCGGTCGACGGCCGGGGAGCCGCCCTGGAGCAGCGTCTGACCGGGGTGCTGCCGCCGTACGACGGTACGGCGATGGACTGCGTGATCCGGCTGGCGGCGGTGGTCGGTGAGTTCTCGGCCATGCCCCGGACGACCCGGGACGACATCGCGGTCGACTCCGCGCGCCCGGAGCGGGAACTCGCCGCGCAGCTCGGCGCCGAGTGGCAGCCGGTCTCCGACTGGGCGCAGGTCGTCGGCCCGGTCCGTGCCGCCGGTCCGAACGCGTTGGCGGCGGTGCTGGTGGAGCCACCGAACGCCCCGCGGCACGCCTTCGCCCTGGTCAACGACGGCGGTGAGCTGTTCTGGGTGGAGACCCAGGCGACCGAGGGCCGACGGGTCCGGCCGGTCGGCGAACCGCCGGAGCTGCCGGTGGGCGCGCGGGTCATCATGCGGGACGGGCAGGGCAACCCGGTGCCGGTGACGCCGGGCGGCACGGCGACCGTCCGGGCCCTGGTGGACCCCGCCAGCACCAGCCGGTACGGCATGTCCCGGCCGGACCCGACGCCCCCGGCCCCCACCCCGGCCGGCCAGCCCGTCGACCCGGTGACCGTGCCGACGGTCGAGCGGTTCACCCTGACTGCGGAGGGGCTGCCGGCGGACCTGGTGCGGGTGCCGGCGAACGGACGGTGCCTGCCCTATGCGGTCCTGACGTCCGCGCCGGGGCTGGTGTCCCACCGGTTGGAGCGTGCCGGGCTGCTGACGGAGGAGCTGGCTCCCTGGCTGGCGGAGGCCGACGATGTCCACGCGGCGGCGCGGTGGCACGCCGAACAGCTCTCCATCGGCGCGGCGTCCGTGCCTGACGACGCGCCGATGAACCGCACCGCCGACGCCCTGACCGATCTCGTCGCCAGGCATCTGACCACACACCGGGCCACCCTGCCGACGGTGATCCCCGCGATCCGTCAGGCGCTGGCCGACCGGGAACAGCTGGACCCCGGTCCGGTCTCCCGCGCCGACCGGATCGCCCTGCTGGAGCGGCACGGGTACACCGACCTGACGGGGCTGACCGACGACGATCTGTCCACCACCTACCTCGACTGGTACGCCTTCCAGGCCGGGCCGCTGACCGACCAGGAGTTCGACGTGCTCCTGGCCGCCGTACGCGACTGGTCCCGATCCTGGCGGGAGCCGGTCGGCCTGGCCCTGCTCCCGCTGTTGGCGTACGCGCTCGACGTGCAGTTGAGCGTGCGCAGCCGTGCCGACGGCCGGGAGCGCGCGAGGTACGGGCCGGCGGACGCCCCCACGATGACGGTCTACCACAACGATCGCGACCACTTCGACGCCTCGTCCGCCGAGACGAACAACCCGACCGCCCCCGAGCCCCCGGCCACCGCCGAGCCTTCGTCGGTTCCCGAGACCCCGGTCGCTGCCGACCTCCCGGCCACCGCCGATGCCCCGGTCACCCCGATCACGCGCGACATCCCGGTCGTCGCCGACACCTTCGGTGGGTCGAACACCCCGCAGAGACCGGTCGCCGAGGGTACTCCCGATACGCCCGCCACCCTGGCTGCCGCCGCGACCCTCGACGACCCGCCGGTCGGCGCGGATCTCGACGGTGCCTACGGGCCGGCGGTGCGGGCGGCCCGCATCACGCCTGAGGAACGCGACGACGCCGGGGACGTACGCCTCAATCCGCTCTGGTACCGGTTGGCGGACTTCCCCGCCCACCTGCTCGACCCGGCGGGGGCGCGGTCCTGGCGCTACGTGGTGGCCGAGGACGGCGAGATCTACCTCGGTGCGGCCGACGCGGCCGCGGCGATGCGGCCACGGGACTTCCGCGCCCTGCTGGCGGGGATGCGGCAGCACGATCCGGAGCTGACCGCCGAGCGGTTGCGGGACCAGCTCGGCGGGCAGGGCCACGCGGGCCTCGCGGTCGGCTTCGACGCGCGGGGCCGGGCCATCGAGCGGCACGCGCGGGTGGGTGGCGAACTGACCTGGAACGAGTCGGCCCGGCGCTGGCAGGTCGACGACCGCTCGGCGCAGTACATGGGGGCGACCCGCCCGGCGGTGAGCCCCGACGAGGTACAGGGCTGGTTGGGCACCGTCGCGGCGGCGGTCGGCAACCGGTTCGACCGGGACGTCACCCCGGTCCGGCACACCCCCGACGACGCCGACCCGGTGGCCACCGTCACCGTCGACTTCGCCCCCGGCCAGCGGGCGGCCGAGGACGGGCAGTGGCCCGAGCTGGACCTGTTCGTCGACCAGGTCGTCACCCAGGCCCGCCGCGCGTGGGAATCCGACCGGCCCCGGGTGGTGCGGGTCCGGATCGAGGGCGGCGGCAACGGCGGCCGGCTGCTGCGGCGGGGGGCCGCCCGCACCGGGCGGCGGCGGGCGGCCTCGCTGGCGGAGCTGGTCGGCACGATGGTGGCGGCGCGACTGAGGACCGAGGGGATTCCGCCACGGATGGTCCGGGTCGACCAGAGCAGCCGGGGTGCCGGCCGGTCGAAGGCACCCGGCGGCACGCAGCGTCCGTCGACACCGCGGCAGCGCCGCCGGGCGGTGCTCTGGACCGAGCCGGGGCCCGCCTACGCCAACCGGATCCGCCGCCGGGAACCCGCGTCGACCGACCGTGCCGGCCGGGACCGGCGACGGTCGCGCGGGTCCGCCCCGGCCGGACGGGCGGACCGGCCCGCTGCGGGCCGGCTGCGGCAGGACCCGGACGGGACCTGGTGGTTCGGTGGCAGCCGGGTGGTGACGCACGACGTACCCGGCCGACCGGGAAGCATCGCCCTGCTGTCGGACCGGGAGTGGCGTCGGATGGCCCGCAACCCCCGGCTACCCGCCGCGACCGACGGGGTGACGGTGCTGGTGCACGGGGCCGGCGACCGGTTCCGGGTGCCGCTGCGCCACACCGACGGCCGTACCGGCGAGGTGACGCTGACCGTCGACGAGCTGCACACGCTGCTGGAGTCGCCCGAGCGGGACGGCCGGCGGCTGGCGCTGCTGTCCTGCGCGGCGGGTCGGATCGGCGCGCGGTCCGTGCAGCGCCTGGCCGACCTGCGCGACACCGACGTGTTCGCGCCCGAGGGCGACCTGGTGGTGGCCGGGACGGCGGAGCACCTGCCGCTGTCGGTCGACGGTCGGCCGTGGGCGCTGTTCGTGCCCGACGGCACGGGGGCGTGGGACGTGGTCAACGACGAGATCGTCGACCCCGACCGGTCGGACGCGCCGTTCGCCGTGCCGTTCGCCGGCTACGCCAGCCGGGCCGGTGCCGCCGACCCGGACGGCGTACGGCTGACCAACGCCCCGCTGCCGCCGACCGGGTGGGACCGGATCCGCATCATCGGGGACGGGCTCTGCCTGCTCAGTGCGGTCGCCGTCGCGGTGCCCGAGGCGATGGCCGGCATCCCCGGCATGCCGTCGGACGCGGTGGACCGGCTGCTGCGGGTACGCCGCGCGGGCGTCCACGACACCGACCTGACCGACATCGACACGGCGCTGCGGGAGGAGATCCTGCGGCGGGTGGCCGACCCCTCCCCGGCGATGGTGGAGCTGTTCGACCAGGTGGCCACGACCTGGCTGTTCCCGGTCGGATACGACGTGCAGACCACCCTGCTCGACGCGGTCGACACCTGGGACTGGCAGCGGCTGCTGCCCGGCCAGGACGATCCGGACGACGGTGGCCGGGTCGGTGACGTGCTGCCCCTGGTGATCGGTGCGGCGCTGGGCCGGCCGGTGTGGCAGGGGCGGCTCGACCCGCCGTCGGTGACGGTGCTCTGGCCGGACGGCGACGGGACGCCGGTGCGGTTGCTCTACAACGGGCACGACCACTACGACGCCTGGGTCCCCGACGCCCTCGTCACCCCGGTCACCCCGGTCGACGTCCCCGACGACGACGGCGGCCGGACCGTCGACACCGGCGACAGCGGCAAGGAGCCCGACTGGCGAGGGGTGGCCAGCAGCCCGAAGCGGCGGGGGGTGCTGTGGCCCTGGGACGGCGAGGAACTGGCCACGACGGTGACCACGCTCATCCGGCAGGTCGACGCGGTGGACCTGCCGGGCCAGCACCTGCTCGTCCTGCTCGCCGACGCCGAACGTGCACTGCTGCTCGGTGGACGGGTGCTGCCCGAGGCGATGCTGGACGCCTTCTTCGCCGGCGGGCACAACGGCGGGCCGTGGGCGCCGACCATCGACGTCGATCCGCGGGCGCCGCTGGTGCTCACCGTGGTCAGCGACGACGACGCGAACGCGGTGGCGTTCGGTCGCTCCGTCGAGCGGGAACTACGCCGCCGCCTGGACGTGGGCCAGGCGGCACCGGCCCACCTGAGCGTGGTGGTCATGCAGGAGTCCCAGGTGCCTGCCGAGCCGGTACGGATACCCCGGCTCCGCTTCCGGCTCCCCGTACCCCCCGCCGGGCAGCTGTCCCGGGCGCAGCTCGCCGGCCTGCCCGAGCGGGTCCGGCAGGCGTACGTCGCGCTACCCGACTACACGGCCGGCGACCCGTCCCCGGCGTACGAGCGGCTGTCGCAGGACCAGCGGGAGCAGCTGCGGGTGGCGGCGCAGCAGGCGACGCCGCCGCACGCGGAGTCCACCCCGCCCGGCCCGGTGCGGCGGGTGACCGTCGCGGACACCGGTCTGGCCGACGGTCTCGGCGGGCACCGGGGCTGGTTGCTGCACGGCGGATGGCCGTCGACGGTGGCCGACTCCAGCGGTACGGCCCCGGTGGAGCTGGCCGTGGCGGCCCCGGCCGACACCACCCGGTTGGTCCGGCTGTCGTTGCCCGCGATCGAGGACCAGCCGGCGCTGGAGGTGGACGCGCTGGTGGAACCGCCGGCAGGGGCGTCGCTCGACGTCGAACCACGCCTGATCACCGTGGTCCCGCTGTGGCGCAACGACTTCGTCGACGGCCCGGTGGCCCAGCCGATCACGGACCCGCCCGAGATGGTCCGCCGGGCCTGGCAGTACCTGATCGAGGACACGGAGCAGACCGAGACCACCGGGATCCTGGCCGAGCGGTCCGACCAGCACGACGACAGCCCGCTCGACGGGATCGAGCGCCGGATGCTGCAGGCCCGCGTCCTCGCCGCGATCCGGGAGACCTTCTGGGAGACGTTCGGGGATACCCCGGCGTACGCCGCCGGGCTGGCCGCGTTCCTCGAGATGCCCGAGGACACACCCCTGGCCGACTACTGGCAGAACGAACCGGTCCGCGAGCTGATCATGCGGCGTCCATGGCAGCTGCTCTCCGGGGTGCTGGTGACCTACGTGGACCGGTACGGCTGGCGGGGCGCACACCGGATCGTCGTACAGCCCGGCCGGCTGGACGCGGAGTCGTCCGACGCGCTGGTCACCCCGGACGGCACCCGCTACACCGCGGCCGACTACCTGGCCCGGCTGCCGACCACCGGGGGCACCCGGGTGCTGTTCTTCCCGGACCTCGACCACGCCGCCGTGGTGGATTCCGACTTCATCCGGGCGGTACGGGCCTCCGCCATCGTCGTCCTGCCGACGCTGCTGCCCGCCGACGTGCACTGGATCGTGCTCGGCGCCAGTGCCGTCACCGGCGCCGAGGTGAGCCAGCTCGTCACCCAACTCGACGGAGCGCTCGCCCGGGCCACCCTGCACGCCGCGGACCCGGTCGAGGGCCGTGAGCTGGCCCAGACGCTGCTCGCCGACCCCGCCCTGCGGATCTACGAGGACGACGACTGGCTCACCGAGATCTTCGACAGCGGGCTGCTGGCCACGCCGACCGAACCCGTGCGGCTGCTGCTCGCCCGGGCGGAAAGGGGAGACGTCGCGAGCATCCGAACGGAGTTGCGGGAGGCCGGGGTCCTGTTGATCGATCCAGCCGTGCTACCGAGGCACCGCGTGCTGATCGAGATCACCGATCCCCGTCCGGAGCTGGTGCAGTCCTTCCAGACCACCCGTGGTGGGACACGCTGGGCGCAGTTCCTCTTCGACGGCAGGTACGCCGCCGACCATCCCGACACGTGGCGGGTGATAAGGGAGCCCTGGTCGCGCATCCAGTCCTGGCTGGCCGTCCTCGACCCGGGCCGGACCTATCCCTGGGACCAGTTCCTGCTGGCCATGGCACATCGGGACCAGGTTGCGCGGCGCATCGGTGAAACCCCGGGCGCCTGGCCGGGGGCCGGTTACCGCTTCGCCCCGGTGTCGCCCGCCGCACTGGCGCAGGTGCAGGAGTTGTTCGCCGGCCGGTCCGACCGGGAGGGGGTGATCTGGACCGAATCCGCCGAGTCGTCGAGCCCGACGTTGTTGCTGGTCGACGCGTCCGCCCGGAGAATCGTCGATCATCCGATGGTCTACTTCGTCCCGCAGCCGCCGGAGGCCCGGGCGGTGGTCACCATCCCGCAGCGCGAGGACCTGAGCGGCCGGGGGTTGGTCGTCGCCACCGGGCAGCTCGCCGGCGACCGGCTGACCGGCGACGGCTGGGAGGTGACCGCCGACGAGGTGATCGGGAGCGAGGCGTTACGGGCGCACCCCCGGGTCGTCCTGCTCGACCGGTCGCCACCGGAGGGAAGCCCGTTCGTCCAGCGGCTGCTGGAGCGGGGCGTCGGCGTGCTCGCCCCCGACGCCGATCTGACCGGCTGGACCGCCGTCTACCAGCTCCCCGGCTGGCAGCTGGAGTTGACCGGCCCGGACAGCGCGGACCTGCTGCGCGAGCTCCGGCACGAGTTCGACGCGGTGGTGCTCAGCGCGGCCATGGCCCGCCGCCGGACCCCGACGCAGACCGCGCTGGTCCGCGCGGTCTTCGACCTGCTCGGTCGGCCGTACGGGCAGGAGGTCGTCGACGGTCACCTGCACCTGCACCTGGACCGGTGGGCCTCGGCCGAGGCGTTCGCGGCCGAGGCCGGCCACGACGGGCTGCTCCTCGTCGGCGACTCCGACCAGCACCAGCACGACCTGACCCTGCGGGTCCCCGTCGACCAGGTCCGGGTGTTCCAGCGCTGGTCCGGGGAGGAGCTTCACCTGGTCACCGTGGACCCGGCCACGATCGCCCCCGTCACGGACTTCCTCCGCGACCGGATCGCGACCGGCCCCGTCGTCCGCTGGACGCCCGACCTGGGCCGGGCGGCGCGGGCGGCGGACGTGGGCCAGCCCTATGCGGACCACGTCACGCTGGGCGGGCTGCCGATCTCGGCCGGCCACGTCGACGACCTGATCCGGACGACCCGCGACAACCCGTCGTGGCGCGGCCTGGGCTGGGCGGTGGACCCGGATGCGGACGACGATGCCCTGGTGTGGCTGGGCCCGGAGATGGCCGCCATGGAGTTCCCGGCCGACGGGGGTGAATCCCTGCTCGCCGTGGGCATGCCGGCGTCGGCCGTGCCCACCGCCGACCGGTACGGCAACGGCGCGGTGCTCTGGTCGGCCGGTCGCTCCGGCCTGCCGGCCTCCCTGCGTGCGGCGTTCCGGGTGGCCGTGGTGCCACTGTCCGAGCTGGACGACATCGTCGACGGTGTGCGGGCGGGTTTCCCCGCGGCCGACGCGGTCGCCGTCCTGACGGAGCGGCTGCCCGAGGGGACCCGGATCATCGTGGTGCCCGGCGAGGTCGAGTCGATCGCGGAGATCCCCGAGATCTTCGACGCGGTGTTCGCGGTGGTGACCCGCTCCACCGTCGGCGACCCCGGAACGTGGACGGCGTACGCGTGGTCCGACGAGGAACAACGGATCGGTGTGCTGACCGGCGCGGACCTGTCGTACGTCGTCGCCGGCGTGGCCGCCACGGACCCGGTGCTCCGGGAACAGAACGTGCCGGCCCCGACGATGCTGGCGCTGCCGCAGGCCGCCGTGCGGTTCCTGGCCGACACGGTGGCCGCCCGAGACGCCGACCCACCCGTCGGGCACGCCGTCACCGATGTCGCCTTCGTCGCCGTCGAGGAGATCAGCGCCGACGACCGCGTGTACACCCTGCCGGAGGGTTCGGTGATGCGCGTGATGGCACCCGGTCCGGACGGGGAGCACGTCCTGCACGGCTGGTTCATCGACGGGGACATCCTGGCCGAGGCCGGGCACGACATCCTGGGTGAGGAGGACGGATCGCTGGCTACCGCCCTGCCGAGCCAACTCGCCGACGACCTGTCCTACGACCGGCGGCTCGCGCTGCTCGAACTGGCCCGTCTCGTCGGAGTCGGACAGCCCGTCACCGAGAATCCGCTGCGCCAGCACGGGATCCGCCCGGCCGACCGGACCTTCGTGCCCGACTGGACGGTGCCGGTCGGCCCGCCGGGCGGACCGGCCTGGTGGGTCGGCGCGGACGTGTCGGTCATCGAGATCACGTCGGCCCCCGCCGGCCGGCTTCCCGCCCGGCGGGTGCTGGCGTGGGAGGTGACACCCCCCGCCACCGGCACCGGGCAACCGTCCGACGACGTGCCGCCGCCGCAGCTGATGGCGGTCCCCTACCGGGACGGACCGCTGCTGGGAGTCATGCCCGACCAGGTCTGGGCGTGGGGGCTGGGCCCGCTGCTGGGCGAACGGGGTGTCCTCGTCGAACCCGGCGTGGTGAGCGGCGACGGGGTGACCACCGGGCGTCCCGACGGGCGCGGCGCGCTGCCCGCCGACGATTACCGGGTGATCCTGCCGGACACCGCCGCCGGCCTCCCCGTCGTCGTGCTGCTCGACACCGGTACGGCGGCGGAGGACTTCGCCGGGGCGCTCGCCGCGCAGGCGGCCGTGGTGCTGGTCCGCACCGGGGACGGACAGTGGCGGGCCCATCATCCCCGGCCGGGCACCGGCGTTCCCGAGGTCATGACGGGAACTCAGGCGTACCAGCTGTTCAACCGGGCCGTCGCGGCGGTCACCGCCGAGCTGGCCGAGCTGGCGGGTGCGGTCAACGACCTGGGCCAGGAGTGGGGCGGGACCATCCCGCCCGACGGCGTCAACCTGTGGGGCCGGCTGTCCGGGCTGCCCGCCAGCACCTTGGCGGACCGGGCCGCCCGGCTCGCCTCGGCCCTGTTCGGGATGGACCGGCTGCGGGCCGCTGTCGACGGCCCCTCCGGCGAACAGTCGGTGGGACGGGTGCTCACCCACCTCGGTCTGCCCGGAGCGGCGGGGCAGCACCCGGCGTTGCTGGCCCGACGGCTGCACGCGCTGCAGTTCGCCCCGGTGCCGGTCACGGCCCTGGGGCTGCTGCCGGCCAACGCGGTCGCCCTGGTCTGGCTGGGCGACGCCGTGGTCCTCGTCCATCGCGCCCCCGACGGCACGCTGACGCTCGTGCGGCCACAGGCCGAGGCAGCCGACCGGCTGACCGCGCTCGACCCCGACGGGCTGACCGAACCGCCGTGGATGCTGCTGGCACGGGGGCGGCTGGTGGCGGTGCGCGTCGCGAGTGGCCATCGGGTGCTCGGCGGCGAGGTCGTATCCGAGCCGCCGCCGTATCCCGCCCAGGAGCGGCCGGCGGACCACGACCCGGACCTGCCTTCCGACTTCGACCAGGACCCGTCGTCGGACTCCGACCAGCACCTACCGTCGGACTGGGAGCCGGATCAGGACGCCTCGTCGGATTCCGACCGGGACCCGTCGTCGGACCGGGAGCCGGATCAGGACCCGTCATCGCATTCCGACCGGGACCAGTCGTCGGATCGGGAGCAGGATCAGGACGCTTCGTCGGACCGGGACCCGGATTCCGCGTCGACCGGCGCGGCGGTGACGGAGCCCGGCTCGGTCGACACCGCGTCGGTGTCGACCGGCCCGACGGAAGGGACCGCATCCACCACGGCCGGCCCGTCCCCGGCAGCGCTGCACGCCGCCGGGGAGGCGCTGCGCCGGCTGCCGGCGGCCCGCCTCGCGGCCGGCCGGCAGATCCGTCGGGGCCGCCCGTCCCTGCCCCGGCTCGCCGGGTGGGTCGACGCGGTG
The DNA here is from genome assembly GCF_015354745.1 of Micromonospora sp. S-DT3-3-22. NCBI lineage: Bacteria > Bacillati > Actinomycetota > Actinomycetes > Micromonosporales > Micromonosporaceae > Micromonospora > Micromonospora sp. S-DT3-3-22. The sequence continues at coordinate 96,273 of NZ_JACGMO010000006.1, read as the reverse complement.
CAGGTCGACGAGGCCGGCGCCACCGAGGCCAGCTCCCGGGTCCGGGCGGTCAGCGCCCACCTAGCCCTGCACGGTCGGATCGGCGACCTCCCGGTGACCGAAACGGCGGTGACCGCGCTCAGCCTGGACGGGTTCCACCGGGCGTTGGGCGGGCGGCCGGTGGCACCCGACGCCGGCCGTCCCGGTTCGCTGGTCCAGGCGCTGACCCGCCGACCGGGCGCGATGATCCTGGTCCACGAGCAGCCTGCGGACGGGCCTGCCCGGGTGTTCTGGCTGGTCGCCGACGACCGGGACGGTGCCGTGGTGCCCCGGGTGGTCGACCCCGCCCGGCCGGGGGTGTTCGCCCGGTCCGCCGCCGACGACCCGGCCACCGCCGTGGCGCTGACCCGCGCCGGCACCACCGTGCTGGCGGTGGACGCCCGTGGCGACGCGATGGACCTGGCCGACTTCCTCACCCCGTCGCCGGCCGGCCTCACCCGGGCCACCGGTGACCCGGCGCTGGTCGTGGCCGACGCCACCGACCTGGTCCAGGCCATGGTGCGGCTGGTCGACGGCTACTTCGGGCGGACACCCCGCACTCTCGGCGGGCAATTCACGGTGACCCCGGAGACGATCCCCGGCACCCTCGCCGCCGCGCTGGGCGGGCAGTTCGAACCGCTGCACGACGTCGAGGCCACCGTCGCCGCGCTGCGCGCCGCCCCGGGCTCCTTGGCGCTGGCGTACCTGCCCCGGGCGGAGGCACCCGGACATCTGCTCATGTTCGTCGTCGAGCCCGGGTTGGCGACGGTGCCGGCCCAGCTCATGGTCGTCGGGGTCGACGCCGCCGACCTCAGCGACGCCGACCTGACCCGGGCGCTGTCCACCGGACGGGCCCAGGTGCTGCTGCTCGACGCGACCGGCGCGGCCCGCCAGGTGCCGGGCCGGGAACCCACCGCGGAGCAGGTCACCGCGGTCCGCACCGCGGTCACCGCGCAGCCGCTGCTGATCGGCGTGCCACACACCGACCACCCGGCCTGGGGCGACAGGCTCGGCGCCCAGGTGACCCGGCGGTTGGCCGCGCTGGGCGTGACCATGGCCACCGCCCGGCCGCTGCTGCACGCGCTGGCCACCGATCCCACCGAGTTCCTGCACCACGGCTCCGGCCACCCGGTCCGGGTGGGCCGGGACAGGCGGTTCGCCTGGGTACGCCTGGTGCCCCGGCCGAGCGACACCGACGAGGTGCGGCTCGCCCCCGGCCTGGGTGGCATCGAGGACCGGCGTACCGCAGGTGTGTCGGCGTCGACGTGGGCGCAGCCACAGACCACCACCGCCCGGGTCGTGGTGCCGGTCCCCGCCGGGGGCGTCGGGGTGACCGTCCTGGGTGGTGTGCTGAGCAGCCGGGCGGTCCGCACGATCGGCCAGTCCCTCACCACCGGGGACAACGGGATGATGATCGGGGTACCCGACTCGTTCCTCACCCGCAGCGCGGTGTTCGTCCAGGTGGAGATCACCGAACGGCCCGCCGCGCCGACCTGGGCCGACGTCCCGGCCACCTGGGTGCCCGGCGACGGCGACCGCTTCTGGTTCCGTACCCCCGAGGTGCTGGCCACGATGCGGCCGATCAGCGACGGCACCGCGCTGACGGTGAGTCGCGCCGGGGCGGCGTTCCTGCGGGACGCGAGCTACCCGGTGGAGGTCGTCGACGACGGCGCCCTGGCGACCACCGTGCTCTCCGGCATCCCCGACGTGGTCCGTCGGGGGAGCAATCTCAGGGTCTGGCGGCTCTGGGGCGGCCAGCGGGCCCTCGACGCGGTGCAGCCCGGCGCGACCGGTCTGACCGCGACCAGCTCGTCATGGCTGCGCCGGCCCGCCTACGCCCAGGGGGTCCGGCCCACCCTGCGGCTGACCCGGCTGACCCCGATCGGTGAGCTGCCCGAGTCGGCGCTGCTGCGCGCGGTGGCCTCGGCCACGACAGGTCAGTCGGTGCAGTCCGCCTCGGACAGGGGCGGCTTCCTCGCGGTGCTGATCGGCCGGGCGTTCGGCCTGTTCCGGCTCTCCGCCGGGCCGAGCATCTCGGTCGTCGACCGCCGTGCGCAGGCCATCGCACCGCAGGTGGAGACCACCGCCGGACAGGAGACGGGCGACCACGCCCTGGGGCTCTACCTGGCGGAATACACCGGCACGTTGCAGTGGAGCATGCACCGGTCGGTCACCCGGTCGCTGGCGCACCGGGGGCTGCGGCGCGGGGCGCAGCCGGTGACGGTGCGGACGCTGCTGGTCGTGCCGCAGCAACACGTGGCGGAGCTCTCCCGGGTCCCCTCGACGGCCCGGCCCGACCGGGAACTGGTCGCCCTGCTGGCCCGCACCGTCGAGGAAGACCCCGACGACCCGCGTGCCCTACCCGACTACCTGTGGCAGGGCGACCGGCTGCGCATCGGACGCGGCTTCCTGCACGGCGGGGATCTGGTCGCCGGCCTGGTCGCCGACCGGCTGCGGCAACTGCTCGACGACGACCGTAACGCGGTGTACCGGCAGTACCTGCCCGACTGGGACAACCCGCGGGTGCAGACCGCCCGGATCCGGCGGGCCCTGGACCGGCTGGGCAACGAGGAACGTCTCTCGGCGCAGAACAGCCCCAGCCGCTACTCGGCCCGCCTGTTGGGCACCGCCGACGGGGAGCTGCTGATCGAGCTGCGGGTGCGGGACATCTTCTCGGGTCGGGCGCTGGAGGTGCGGATCGGGGTACGGCGTCGCCACCCGGACACCGCACCCCGGTACCTCGGCCGGCGGGGCACCCACCCGGACCCGGTCACCGCCGACCTCCCCGAACCCAGCGACAGCGGGTCGAGCGAGTCGGAGGACGACGAGCCGACGGTGAAGCTGCGCACCAGCCAGGGCCGGGCACAGGCGGCGACGAACCGGGCGGTCCGCAGCGTCGCGTCGGGCGTGCAGGCGGGCGCGTCGGTGGGCAGCGACGCGATCGGCGGAGCCGCCGGGATCGGGTTGCGGCTCCAAGGCGTCTGGCGGGACGTCATCGAGGTGACCCAGGGCAGCCAGGCCGGCGTCGTCGGCGTCGGCGGCGGCGCGGTCGCCGTGTTCGCCGACGACGTCCGGTTGGAGCTGTCGGCGTCGGTCATCGTCGAGTACCGCGGCTTCCTCGCCGACACCTGGCGGTGGCTGGCCGACCAACCCGTGCAGGCGCAGCCACTGCGTTTCGCCGGGGACGCCACCATCGACCTCGAACTCGGTTTCTCGGTGCCGTTCACCCAGACCATCGCGGTCGGGCAGCCGCAGCCGGTCGTGCTGCCCACGCCGGCCGGCACGCCGAGCGCGGGCATCGTGCTGCGCGAGGCGCTCGGTGAACTGCTGCCCGCAGCCGTGACCCCGCAGCGGCAACGGCTACGCCACCTCGGGGCGGCACTGGCCCAGCACACCGTCACCCACCACGTCCACGGCCTGCCCGAGCTGCGCGAACAACTGCTGGACGCGTTGCGGGGCGCCACCGCGGACTACATGGACGCCGGGCACCTGCCGTCCGGCACCGGCGGTCGTCGGCGGGGCACGGCGTTCAGCGGCGACATTCCCGGCACCCCCCTGCACCAGTGGCTCAACGCCTTCGTCGACCAGGGCCACCTGGCGGCGCTGCTGGCACCGGCGACCCAGCAACCCCAGCCGGTGCACGCCCCCAGCGTGGTCGTCGGCGACGACGTGCCGGTCACGGTGTTCGTCTTCGCCGAGGTGACCGGGCACGACCAGGCACCGGCCGGCGCGGTCACCGGCGACGGGTACGAGAGCGCGGTCGCCGGGTACGCGGTCCGCCGCTCGGCCACGGACCGGGGTGGACAGTTCCGGCTGGAGGTCGGCGGGGGCGGCGCGGCGTGGCGAGCGGCCGAGCCCGGCGCCCCCGCCCAGCCCGGCGACGCGGGTGGGGGAACGTCGGGCGGCCAGGCACCCGCCCCGAACCCCACCCAGCCGGCCGCCCGCACCCCCACCCAGCCGCCCGCGACCCTGGCGTTGCGCCTGTTCGGCCGGCGGCAGATCGAGTGGACCAACGGCGAGACGGTCCTCGCCGTCGCCGAGGTCGAACGGACCATCAAGCACTCCGAGTCCCGGACCGTCCTGCTGGGTGTGCACGGTCGACTGCGGGTCCACCTCGCCGTGGTGCTCACCGAGCCGAAGTGGGTGCTGTCCGACCGGTCCTTCACGCGCTACCAGCAGGTGGGCGACGTGTCCCTGCTGGGTCAGATATCGGCCGAGGAGTACCGGCAGGCCGTCGGTACCCCGTTGGGCGGCTGGCGGCTGCCGCGCCAGGTCAGCCCACCGGCGGCGCAGGTGATGCACCAGACCAGCCGGCTGGTGGACGCCCCTGCCATCGGTCAGGCCGTGCTGGGCTGGCTGCGTTCGCTGCGCCTCGGCGGCGACGAGGGAATGGAACTGGTCGGCCACGACCGCAACACCAGCATGAACATCAGCACCGTCCTGCACCACACCGACCCGGTCACCGTCGCCGCGCACCTGGGCGACCTCTTCGACGGTGGCCTGAGCTTCGTGCTGCGCTACCCGGGACTGCTCAGCCGTCCGGCGGTGCAGATCATCGTCCGGGCGGTACCGGCCACCGACCCGCCACAGGTGGGTGAGCTGCGGGCGGGCGCCAGCAACCTGGAGTTGAGCACCGTCAGCGAGGTCGGCGGCGGACGCCAGTCGGGCGAGGCCGTCACCGACGAGGTGGTCCCGGTGGCACACGTCGGAGAGCGGGCGGCGCTCAACGCGCTCGGGGCGCTGGGGCGTACCGCCGCCGGCCGGTCCAGTGACGTCACCCTCGGCCGGGCGGTCAGCGCCGTCGAGACCCCCGGCCCCTGGCTTCCGGTCGACTACGGGCCACAACGGCTGGTCTTCACCGCCCACCGTCGCCGGCAGGAGATCGGCCGGCACGAGATCACCGTGCCGCTGCGTACCGAAACCGCCGCCGAACACCTCAATCTCACCTACCGGCCGGCCGGCCCGGCCACCGTGCTGCCCGACCCGGCCGCAGTGACCGACGCCCGGCTGACCGTCGGCGGGACGGACGGGCCGCTGCGGCTGGTGCCGATCCCGGCCGACAACTGGCTGGCCTGGCGGGACGCCGCCGTCCCGGTGCCCGACCGGTATGTGGCGCTCGGCTTCAACGGAGCCGCCGCCCTCCAGGCCACCGCGCTGCGGGCGCTGCGGATCGTCGGCTCCGGACCGACGGTCGGGATGCCCGGAACGACCCTCAACTACCAGCTGATGACCCTGCTGGGACGGACCCACCTGTGGGCCGCCACCCCACACCGGATGGCCGGCCCCTACGAGATCACCCTCGCCGACGGGTACCGGCTCGTCCTGCACACCCGGGTCACCGCGGTACGGCTGGACACCATTCTCGTGCCCGCTGAGGGAACCTCCGGTGTCGGTGGGGCCGGCCGGCACGGCGACGCCCGGCTGGTGGCCCGGGCCGACGCCGCCCTGCCGGACACCCTCGGCACCTCGGTCGGGGTGGTGCCGGCGCTCGGGGTCTCCGTGCCGGGCAATTCCAGCCAGCAGGAGGCCGCCGGGCACCGGACCGACGTGATGCGGCTGGGACTGGACGACGAGGGCGCGCGGGCGAAGGTGTGGTGGACCACCGAGACGGTCGTCGTCGCCGAGCACACCGACCTCACCGGCACCCGCCGTACGGCCGTGCAGGTGACCATGCCCGATTCGCAGCCGGTGCTGGTCGATCAGGCCGCAGCCCTGGACCACCTGCTGGCCGGTGACGCACCCGGGAGCGCGCCCGTCGACCGGGTGGTCGTGGCCGGGCTCCTGGAGCAGGCGGTCCACGCCGCGAAGCAGGCGCAGAGGGCGCTGAAGTCCTGGCGGGAGCTGGAACGGATCGCCCTGGTCGCCGAGTTCCCCGGGGACGCCGGCACCACCGGCGACACGCTCGCCGGGGCCGCCGCCGCGAACGCGGCCGAACGGGCCGAGGCGGAGGCGTCCGCCCGTCGCCGGTGGTGGGAGGCCCGCGCCGAGGTCGAACGGCTGGTGGCGCTGGCCGCCGGCCACCTCGGCCGGAGTTCCGCAGCCGACCCGGTTCTGCTTCCCCCGACCGACGGCACCGATCCGACGCCGCCCGGTGGACGACCCGCCCCGACGGCGGCCGGGCGGCAAGACCCGGTCGAGCCGGTCGAATCAGTCGTCGACGACCGTGCGCCGGCCGGGTCGGTCGCAGCCGTAGCCCCGGCCGGGCCGGCACCGTCACCGGCGATGGTCCGTGAGGTCACCGACAACCAGTTCACCGCACTTCCTCCCCCCGCCGCCGGGGAGGTCGTCGATGTCAACCGCAACGGCCTCTGCCTGCTCGAATCCGTGGTCGTCAGCGCGCTGCCCGAGGTGCGCGGCCTGTTGCCCGACGGGTACCACGGGCAGCTCGACGAGATCCAGGCCTGGCGGGACGCCCGTGGGCCCGTCGACGTGACCCTGCCCTCCCGCCTGCGCCCCCTGGTCCTACGGGTTGCCGACGGCCTGCGCGCCCAGATCCATGCCCTGCTCGTCGACGGCCGGCTCGCCGAGGTGGAACAGGTGATCGCCGACGGCGGACTGCTGGGCCGGGGCGTCAGGGCACAGCGGCGGGTACGCGTCCAACTCGCGCGGACCGTCAGCAGGTGGCAGGCGGACTGGGCGGCCGACACCGGCGACTACCTCGTCCTGTTGGTCGGAGCGGTGCTGCGCCGGCCGGTGGTGCTGGCCACCCCCGTCCCGTCGGCCCGTCCGGCCGCTGGCTCCCGGTCGACCGGCGACACGGCGACGGCGGTCCGTGATCAGGCCGCCGACGACGCGCAGGCGAACGTCGGAGGCTGGTCGATCCGGACGGTCTACAACCCGCGCTTCGACGGTGCCGAGGCCCGGATCAGCGAGGGACCGGTGCTGCTCTACCTGGCGAACGGCCACTACCGGGCGTGGCTACCGGAACCGGACGTGCTCGATCTGGTCCGGGCCCGGGAGGAGGCGCTCGAACTGCCCCGCCCGACGGTCGACCTCTGGCGCGAGAGCACCGATCCGGCGACCCTGCGACCCACGACGACCGGGAGCGATCCCGGGTACGGCGCTGCGGACAGCGACGCCTTGCTCAGCGACGCCGTGCTCAGCGACACGGACAGCGACGCCGAGAGCGGTGCCGGGTCCGACGGTGCCGTCCTCGGCCATCCGGGCGGTCATCCCGGCGTGCCCCGGTCGACCGGCCGGGGACGGCACCCGTTGACGCTGGCGGGGTTGGAGACGGCCGTGCAGGAGACCCAGGACGTGCAGGCCGCCGTCCGTCCGGCCGGCTCGGTGACGGATTGGCGCCCGCCCGAGGATCCGTTGTCGTGTCTGGCTCTGGCCCGTCGGTTCGCGGTCGTCCTGCATCCGGGCATCGACGGGTTCGTCCGGCCGGGCCTGCGGGTCGGTCGGACCCGGGACGACGCCGCGATCGGCACCCGGTGGGCCGGCGACTTCGCCGGTGACCGGTCCGACTGGGCGGTGGTGGATTCCTGGGCGCAGGTCGAGCGGGCACTCGGCGCCGCCGTGCCCGGCACCGCCGCCTTCGTCCTGCTGGAACGCCCCGGCAGCGCCCCCGGGCACGCCTTCGCGGGGTACCGGCTGGACCGGGAGACCGATCCGGTGCGGTGGGTGCAGTTCGGCGGCGACCGGGGCGCGGTGCTGCTGCCCCGGGCCGCAGCGGACAACCGGCTGCCCCGGCTCAACGCCCTCGGCCCGGAGGTCGCCGCCCGTGCGGTCCTGGTGGATCCCGAGGGCACTGTCGATCCGGCGGCGCTTGTCGACGCCGGGACGTCCGCGCCCGTCGCCTCGACCTCGGTGGCGCGGGCGATCGTGGACGCGCCGGTGAACCGGACCTTCCTGGGCCATGGCACGGAGTTCGAGTTCTTCGAGATGCTCGACCTCAGCGCGGCCGCCGACATGTTCACGGGAGCCACCGCCGAGACGCTGCCCGATCGGGCCCGGACGAGAGCGCTCGCCAGGGACCCCGCGGGAACGACAGTCATCGAGGTGGAGACCAAGACCTACTTCCGCGACAGCGGCGACGGCCAGCTCTACCGGCGACCGGCCCCGAAACGGACCAAGGAGGCCGTCGCCATCCTGGAGGTCATCGTCGGCGTCGTGCCCGACACCGACGCCGAGATGGACGCCCACCACGGCGGCGAGTCGTTGTACCCGGCGATGACCGCGTTGGGTCAGGCCCTGTCGGCGCTCACCGGGCCCGTCCCGTTCGCCCAGCTCCTGGGCACGGTGCAGGCCGCCGGTCACCTCCCCCAGGTGGTGCTGACACCGCTCGGTCGCAAGGCGAACGTCGGCCCGCGCCCGTCGGACAGCGAGCCCGGCGCCCGGGTGCACCACAGCATCGGGGTCCCGCTCGCCGGTGCCCACTCGTTCCTGAGCTACGTCGCCCGGCACACCTGGCGCAGCCCGACGAGTGTGTCTCCCTCCTACGCCCGCCCCCACCTGGAAGACGCGTTGTCCTTCGCCGACACCGTGGCCGACCACTTCGCCGACGGGGGCGGCAGCCCTCGGGACGTCGCGGAGCTACGCGGGTTCGCCACCGTGCTGTACTCCAACACCGCAGGCGTCGCCGGAGCCTGGCTCCACCGGGGTCTGGTCAAGGAGAACGTCGCGGCGTTGTCCCGGCAGGACATGCGGATGCTGCTCGACGCGTTGTCACCGGCGGCACAGGCCTATTTCCAGGCCAACTTCACGGAGATCGCGCAGTTGTTCCGCGGGATGTTCACGGACCGGTTCCCGGATCTCGAAGAGCGCTTCGAGCTGAGGACCGGGGTCAAGCTGGCCGGTGACTTCTTCCAGAACGGCGCCTTCGTCGACAAGAAGAACAACAACAAGCAGCAGTCGATCATCGACTACCTCCGTGGAGACGTGCGGCAGCATCTCGGGTACGGCGGAATGACCGTGATCAACGGTTTCGACACGTCGAACGGTGCGCTGCCGCTGATGGTGCTGGAGGTCCGGTACTTCGGCGCGCAGCACGTCGACGGCGCCACCGCCCAGGTGGAGGCAGCGGTCCTGCGCCGGGAGGCCGGGGCGGCCTTCGACGAGGCGCTGCAGGTCACCGGCGTGGCGGTGGAGCGTCCGGGGGGCCTCCAACTGGCCCTGCCCGACCGGGAACTCTGGCCGATGTGGCGGCACGCCGGCCCGCCCGGCCTGCTCACCGTCGAGTTGCCGCTGTACGCGCCGAACTGGTCGCTACGCCCCCTGTTGCCGGTTGCCGACGACGTGACGGCGATCCGTGTCGTCCAGCATGCGGGCCTTTCCGAACACTACGTTGCCCTGCAACGGCTCGCGGACCTCACCGGCCGGCCCGTCTACGCGTTGGCCGGGGAGGCGATGCCGAGGTGGGATCCGGATGCGGGGGAGCTGCGGGTCGACTGGCCCGACGGCACACGGCCCTGGCTGGAGTTCCTGCCGGCGTTGTACGACGCCGACAGCGACCGGGGAATCCGGCGGGGTGTCGACCCCGACGGGGTGCTCGTCCCGCTGGACGACCGGGTCGACCTGCTGGAGCCGACGACGGTCCACCTGAACCTGTATCCGCCGGACGTGGCGCACGTCCTGCCGCCCCTCTTCGGCACCGAGGACCCCGACGTGCTCGACCTGGTGCCACTGATCCAGGCGTCCGACAGCCGCCAGCTGATCTTCGCCGGTCCCGACGCACCGACGTACCTGCCCGGCTGGGCGACGACCGTCGTCGAGACGGTCATCGCCCAGTCGACACCGGTCGAGGGTCTCGTCCTCGTCGGGCACCCGCTGCCGCACGCGGCGGCGCAGACCCTGGTCGACGTGCTCGGACAGGCGGTGGCCGAGCAGCCGGGACTTCTCGTCACACCGGTGGTCCTGACCCACGGGGCGGACATCGACATCACGACGCGCGCCGGCGCGGCCCGGATGGTGTCCACCGACGACGGCCTCGGCGGATGGCGGGTGTTCCGGCCGGACCAGAAGGGCCGCACGAGTGCCGTCCCCGACGACCTGCGCGCGGTGATCACCACCCCGACCGTGGCACCGGAACAGCCGCAGGACACCGCGGACCCGCTGGGGCCCGACGGGGCGGAGCCGGCCCCGCCCCGCCCCGAACCCCGCACGGTGCCGCGCGGGGAGGACGAGCCGTTGGAGTGGACGATCCGGCGCGCGATGGCACAGGTCGCGGTCCGCGAGCACCACTGGGTCGACCCGGTCAGCCGGCCCGGACCCGCCCGGGACGACCGTTACGAGGTCGTGTCGCGGTTCGAGGCCCGCCGGTTCCGGTACGGCGGCCAGCCGGTGACCGACCTGACCGTACGGGTGTGGCTCGACGACGACACCGGTGGAGCCATGCTCGCCGCCCTCGAACGGGGGGTGAACCGGGTGTTCAACAGCAGCGCCGACGCAACGGCGTACCGGCTGCCCAACCGGTCCGGCGACCTGCTGCACGTGACCGTGGAAAAGGCCGCCTCCCCGCAGGACGCCCACCTGCGGGTGCAGGTGATCGACGAGGGGCCGACCGACCAGTTCCACTGGCGTCACGACTCCCTGGAGGAGGAGCTGGTACACGAGTTCGCCCACCAGCTCGGCCTGCGCGAGGAGTACCGCGACGACACCGCGCCGCACCGCCCGAACGTGCCCGGCAGTCTCCTCGGCGACCTCGCGGGACTTCCCGGTGATGCCCTGACCGACGAGGAACAGGCGGCGCTGTCCGACGAGGAGAAGGCCCAGCTACGGGGCATGCGGTGGGCCGGGCTGCGGTCGCGTCACCTCCACCTGCTGGCGGCGCTGGTCGGCGAACCGGACGCCGACGGGGAGTACCGTGCGGTGGACCCGGTGCTCCGACCGATCGGTGTCGCGCCCTTCGCACCGCAGACCACGACGGACCAGGCGGGGCAGCAGCCTCCGGCAGCCGATCCGAAGGTTCCGCCGGTCACGGCGGCCGAGGTGGAACGGACCTGGCGGACCCGGCCCGAGCGCCTCGGCTTCGAGGCCCCGGTCCGGATCGCCGCGGACCACGCCGTCCGGGCGGTTCTCGACCGGGTGGATCTGCTCCGCCGGCCGTGGGACCTGGAACTGCTCGGCGACCTCCCGCTGTCGGCGGCCGCCGGGGACCACCAGCGGCTCTCCCCGGCTGAACCGGTAGGTGACTGGGCGGTGTTGACCGGACCGACCCGCGATGCGATCGCCCGGCGGGCCGCGCTGGTCACCTCCTGGTTGGCCGGCCTGCCGCAGCCGGCGACAGCCGGCACGGCGCTGGAGTTCGGTCTGGTGCTGGGCGTGCCCCCGGAACTGCTGGCCGATTCCCGGGGCAACGCGGTGGCCCGCGTCCTCGCCGACGCCGCTGCCGACTTCCTCCGGGGCCAGCTCGACGCCCAGCTCCCCGTCGGGATGCTCCCGGTACGGGTCCTCGTCGAGGTCACCGACTTCGACGGGGTCGTCGACGGGGTCCGCGAGCAGGTCCGGATGCAGGTCGAGCTGTCCCTGCGCCGGGTGCTCCCCGGCCCGGTGTACGCCGACGATCCGACGTCCGGCAGCGCGGTCGGCGGAGTCTACGACGGTCGGGACCTCCGGGACGACGTGCTGCTGCGCGTCACCGAGGCGCGGCAGGCCCTAGCCGGGCTGCCCGCCGGGGAACCGGAGACCGCGGCGGCGGTCGTCGTCCACCGGCTCGGCGGCGTCCTGGTCCGGCTGCTGCCGGTGCTCGTCACGCCGACCCTGGCCACCCCGTTCGCGGCCCACGCCGCACAGGTGCGTGGCGTGCTGGACGAGTTCCGGTGGCTGGTGGGCCGGTGGGCGCAGCAGTGGCGCACCGGCGACATCGAGGTCGCCGAGCTGGTCACCCGCGCCACCGGGACGCTCGACGTGATCGTCGACCTGGCGCCGCTGATCGAGCTGGCCCCGGCCGCCCATCGCGACCTCGACCTGACACCGCTGGTCGACGGCCACCAGCCGGACGACGCGGACCACGTCGCGGCGCTGGCCCGGTTCCGTGCCGAGCTGACCCGGCTGCGCGACGCCACCGGGATCGCGCTGGACGGGCCGATCATGCAGGTGTACGGCTGGCAACTGCTGACCCAGGCACTCGGGGCGCTGTGGTTCGGCATGACCGAGGGCCCCGAACCGATCGCCGACGGACGCCTCCTCGGGGCTGCCGGTGCGGCGCTCGACGCGTACCACGAGGTGGTCGGCGGGCTCGGTGCCGGCACCGCCGATCTCGCGGCGTTCGACCGGGCCGCCGGGGCCGTCGGGGTGCTGGCCGGCTGGCTGCGTCCCCGCCCCGACCAGGCGGCGACAGACCGGGACCTCGCCCGGCTCGACGACGCGCTGGCGGTGGTGGGTCTGCACACCGACGCGCAGCTCGACCGGCTTGCCCTGGACACCCGGGAGGCGATGCTCGACGGGCTGCTCGACGCGGCGACCGCCGCCCTGGACACGTTCCGGATCAGCCGCGACCCCGGCCGGGTCGGCCTCGCCGGGATCCCCGGCGCGCCGGGCCCGCTCGCCGACTGGATGACGCTGCTGCGCACCCTGCAGCAGATGAGCGCCCTCTGGAACGGCGGGGAGCCGGACCTGCCCCGGCTGCGTGCCATGCACGGCCTCGCCGGACAGGTCCGCGACGGCATCGCGGCCGGTCGGGCCGACTTCGTCCGACTGGCCAACCGGGAGGCTCCCGGTGGCGACCCGCGTGCCGTGTCGGACCGGGTCCTCGACGCGCCGGCCGGCGGGGCCCGCCCGCCCGCGCCGGTCCGATCCGCCGGTGGTGGGACCGGCCCCGGAACGGTGCGGCCCGGCCCCGGTCAGGTCCTGCTGCATCTGGTCGTCGAGGTGCCCCGGGGGCGGCAGAGCGGGTCTGCGGAGCCGGTGTCGACCGACCTGTACCAGGACCCGGCCACCGGACGGGTACATGTCACGACCGGTGACCCGTACGCCCCCGTCGCCGTGTTCACCCGGCCGGAGACCGCGTACGGGGTGGCCCGGGGGATGGCCGAGCACCTCGCGCAGGTGGGTCTGCCACCCGGCGACGGCCCGGTGGTACGCCGGTTCGTCGTCGACACCGACGCGTTCACCGCCCCGGACGACGCGCAGGTGTACGTCTTCCCGGCCCGCGACTTCGCGGCCCTGGTCGGCCGGGCCGAACCCGGCTCGCTGGACAGCTACGCGACCGACCCGGAAACGGTCGACGACACCACCCGGGCACTGGACACGCTCGCCGCCGCCGACACCCCGGTCGTCACCGTCGACGAGGCGAGCCGGATGCTGCCGACGCAGGAGCCGAACGCCCGACACCGACCGCGCCCGGAGCCGGCCCCGGTCGCCACCGGCGACCCACCTGCCGGCACCGCCGTCGACCCGGTCGTCCGTCGGGACCCGGTCGTCCGTCGGGATGCCGGTCCGGCCGGTGCCGTCCCGCCGGGCACGGTGCCGGCCGGTCCGGTCCCGTCGGGCACGGTGCCGCTGGGCGCGGTCCTGGCGGGTGTGGTGCTGGCCGGGGTGGTCCTGCCGGACACCATCGTCGTGCCCGGTCTCGGCGACATCCTGGTCACCGGACTCCCCGGCCTGCCGGTGTACCCGCCCGGCGCGCGGCCGACCACACCCGCCCCGGTACCGGACCGCCCCGGCAGCCGGCCACGCCGTCGGCAGCGCACCCCGCGACCGGCGGCCGATCGGGGGTGAACCGGTCCGCTCCGGTGGCCGTTGTGGAGGCGTGACCGCGACGACCGAGCCGACCACCGACCGGCGCACCGCCGTGCACCGGCTCCTGCTGCGCCTGGCCGGGCAGGCCCCGGACGAGCTGGTCAGCGCGGCCCGGCAGTGGCTCGCGGCGGGGCAGCTGACCGAGGTGGCGCAGGCGGTCGCGTTCACCTGCCTGAGCGGACCCCTCCCGCTCACCGGGGCGGAGAGCGCCCTGCTCGCCGGCATCCTCGACGATGCCGGTGCGGACGGCAGCGCCCTGGTCAGGTCGCCCACCGGCGACCCGGCGCCGCCGGTGCCGTACGGGATGGCCCCGGTCGGCCCGTCGGTGCTGACCGAGTCCGGTGCGCGGGTGCCGTACAGCATGGATCTCACCGTCGGAGGGGACGGCCCCGGCGGGCCCGACGACCTCGACCGGGCCGCCGTGGCCGCAGCATCCGGGGCGGTGGGGCTCTGGCGGGCCTGGCGGTTCCCGGCCGTCGACGCGCGGCATCCGGCACCGAAACGGCTCTACCTGGTGCAGGGCGGTGACCCGGTCACCATCGCCGCCCGGGTCGGGTCCGCCCTGGAGGCGGCCGGTGAGCGGCATCCGCTGGTGGAGGCGTTCGTCGACCCGGCGGAACTGCCGGAGTACCAGCGGCGTGCGTTGGCCTTCTCGGCGCTGCTCTGGGCGGCCCGCCCCGCCGAGCCGCTGCGGATGGCCGTCCCGCCGGACCCCGCCGCGCCGCCCGGCACGCTCACCGACGACGAGGCGGAGCGGGTCGCCGCCTACCTGGGGGCGGGGGTGCCGCTGTTGACCAGTCCGCAGCGGTCGGCGGACGTCTTCGACCCGGAACACAACCCCGACCCGGTGCCGACGGGCGTCCGGGGCGACGGGCGGTGGTTGTGGTCGGAGGCGGTCACCTACTACACCGACCAGTACGGGCTCGCCCCCGATCCGGAACTGCTCGCGGCGATCCGGGCGGTCGACTACACCGCCCCGACGGTCGACGCGGTGGCGGTGCACCGTTCGCTGTCGTACCTCTTCGCGGCGATGTGCGACGCCGGACGGATCGCGGTGAACCACCCCGGCGAGCCCCACGTTGTGGAGGCATGAGCGTGCCGTCGGCGTTGCACCGGCTCCTGCTGCGGGTCGCCGGGCAGATCCGGCTGACCGACGCCGCCGCGCGGCTGCTTGCCGGGGTGCCCGCCGCCGGTGCACCCGACGACCTCCTCGCCGACCGGCCCCGATCCGAGAACGACCTCACCCCGCCCTGCACCTGGACGCCGGGCCCGCGCAGCGCCCCCGGGCCCACCCACCGCGGCACCCTGCCCGCAGCGCAACGGCACGACCAGGGTGCCGCGCCCGGAGCGAACCGGGTCGACCCGACCACCGGTGTGCGGGCGGGCGCGGCCCACGCGGGTGGACCGGTGGCGGGATAACCGGCGATGGAGCAGCCTCCCGGAACCGTCCACGCCGCCGTCGTCGGTGACGTGCTCCTCGTGCACGGCGAGACGGAGCCGTACGCCGCCCTCACCGGGGTGGCCGCCCGGTTGCCGGCCGACCCGGACCGTACCGTGGTGCTCTGCTCGCCGACCGTCTCGGGACGGCCGGACCTGTTCCGCCTCCTGGCCGAGCTGCTGCCCCGCCATCTCGGCGGATCGGCCGTCGGATTCCGCCTCGTCCCGCTCGGTGGTTACGCCGACCCGGTGGCGGTGTCGGACCTGGCGGCCGGGCTCGCCACGGATCTGGGGATCGACGGGGTGGTGCCGCTGGACGCCCCGGCCATGTCCACCCGGGCCGTGGCGACCGCACGACAGTGGGTCGTCACCGACGGCGGACCGGTCCGGCCGGAAGACCCGCCGGCCGCATGGTGTGCGCCGATCCCGGGCCCGCCCCGGCCGGCCGACCACCCCGAGCAGTCCGGGGCCGCCCCGGCCGGCGACGAGCCGGTCCCGCGGTCCGCGTCCCGGGAGCAACCGTCCCCGCCGGCCGTCGCCGCGTCGCCGCCGGGGCGACCGGTCCCGGGCGGCTGGTCGTTCCTGGACTCGTCGGACCCCGGACCAGCCGACCCGGTGCCCCTCGCCGTGTTCCTCGTCGAGGTGGCGATCGGCGCGGGCGGCTTCCGGGTCGATGGGTGTCCGGTGCCGCCCGGCGTGCTCGCCGATCACCTCGCCGCCGTCCGGGTCGACGGGCGGCCCGTGGTGCTGCGCGGCAGCGCGCCGTACCCGGCGGCAGCCGGGATGCTGTTCGGGAGCCTCGCCGACGCGCTCGGCAGTCCGGTGGTCGCCAGCGACGCCCGGGTCACGGTCACCGCGACGGGCCTGCTGACCACCCCGGGCACCTTCCGCCGTTGGCATCCACGGACCACCGCCGGTGCCGCCCGGATGGTCACCGACCTCGGCCCGGTGCTGCCCGCCCAACCCCGGGTGCCCCCCTCCCCGTCGGCCCTGCCGTCCGACGTGGCCCTGCCGTCCGACGTGGCCCCGCCGTCCGGTCCGGCACCGGCGGCCCCGCGTCGGGTCCCGGAGGTGCTCCTGGTCGGGCGGTTCGGGTCGGCCGTCGACCCGGCATTCGTGCTGCCGGACCTCGTGAGTCACTGGCAGCGGCTCCGCGTTCCCCGGCCCGACCTGCTGTGGGTCGAGCCGGCTGAGGCGACTGCGGTCCAGCGGGCACCGGCCCCGGCGGCGGAGCCGACGGCCACGGGTGCACCCGGCCCGGTGGACGTCGGGGCCGACCCGACCGTCGGCCCGATCGGCCCGGCCGCCGTGCTGTCCGGCGCAGGCATCTCGCCCGGTCCGCCTGGCATCTCGCCCGGTTCGCCCGGTGACGGCTCCGGTCCGCTGCCGACCGCCGACGTCGCACCCCGGCCGGGCACGCCGGTGACGCCTCCGGCCGGCCAGCAGCGGGTACCGGTGCCGTTGCGTCCGGACGGGGCCGAGCCCGCCGCCGAGGACCGGATGGCGCTGCGCCGGATCCTCGCCGGGCGCTACGACTCGTACACCCAGGTGGTGACCCGGACCCTGGCGGAGGAACCGGGGCTGCGGGTGGCGGCGATGGGTGCGCCGGACCTCCCGGCCGGCCTGGTCGCCGTCCGCGCCTACTGCACCGGTGCGCGGGACACGGTGAACGCGATCCTGCGCGGCGAGGCCGATCCGGACCCGGACGCCGACCCGACGGTGCTGGCCCGGTGGGTGGCCTACGGACTGCGCCGCCTGCCGGTGGTCTTCGGCCCGGTCTTCCGCGCGGCGACCGTGTTGCCGGCGGTCGGCTACCAACCGGGCGTGGTCCTGGTCGAGCCGGCCTTCCTCGACGTCGACCCGGTGCCCGCGCCGGCGCCGGACGCCGTAGCGGAATTCGTGATCTGGTCCATCGGCGCCCGCCGGTTGGGCGGCCTCGCCGCCGGTCCGCGTACCGGCCCTGCCGGTGCCGGCCCCGTCGGCGGGCGAACGGCGCCCCGGGCCGATGGCGCGGCGGTCTTCCCCGCCGGGACCTGCTTCGAGGTGCTGGCCGAGGAGCCGGCGCAGGAGCGGCAGCTGCGGCGGGTCTTCCTCCGGGAGGTGCCGGCCGGGCGGCCGTCCGGTGGCGGTGACCAGACGCTGGAACGGCTCCGGGCCGTCGTCGCGGCGGGAGCCGGGTCGGGCGGCCGCACCACGCCGTTGACCGTGGGGCTCGGATGTGACCCGGCCGGGCGGCTGTTCGCCCTGCCGTCGGGGTGAGCGCGCACGGCGTCGGACGCCGGGCTGCCGTGGCCCCGGTGCGGGAGACGGCGGACGGCACGGGACGAGCCGGTGCCGCACGACCAGGCGCGATGAACCAGACGAGAGGGTGGTGCGGGGTGAGCGGCACTGTGCTGGCGGTTTCCCAGACGGAGTCGGGCTGTCAACCGACGATTACCGGCGCGTTGGCTGTCGCCCCGGTCGGCGCCACCGTCGTCGTGCAGCCGGGGGTGTACCGGGAACAGATCCAACTCGGTGGCGACGTCACGCTGATCGCCGAGGAGGGGCCGGGCACGGTCACCATCGACGGCGGTGACGGTGTCGCGTTCTTCGTCGGCGCGGGGGAGGTGACCCTGCACGGGATCGAGCTGCTCGGGGGCGGCGGGCACCTGCCGGCCGTCCAGGTCGGCGGCGGTCGGCTGGAACTCACCCGGTGCGGCGTACGGGCCGGGGGGGTCGTCGCGGTGCACGTGCCCCGGGGGGAGTTGACCATGCGGGACTCCCGGGTGGGCAACCCGGCTGGTGCGGGCCTGCTGTTCGAGCGCGCCGGCACCGGTGAGGTCACCCGCACCACGGTCGCCGGGATCGGCACCGTGGCGGTGGCCGTCGCCGGCGGTGACCCGGTGCTGCGCGGTTGCACGATCACCGACGTACGCGGCAGCGGGGTGCTGTGCACCGGTGGCGGACGGGGGCTGCTGGAGCAGTGCGTGGTCACCGCCGTGGACGGCCCCGGCCTGCTGGTCGAGGACGGAACGATCCGACTGGTCGACACCCGGATCGTGGACACCGCCGGCCCCCCGGTGCTGGTGACCGGGGGCAGCCCCGAGCTGACCGGCTGCGAGTTGCGTACGGCGACCGGCCCGGTGGTGCTGGTCGACGGGACGGCCGACCCGACGCTGCGCGACTGCGTCGTCGGAGCCGAGAGCGGGCACGGTCTCAGCGTCCAGGCCGGTGCCACCGGCAGCTACCTGGGGCTGCGGGTCGAGACGACGACCGGGGCGGCCGTGGTGGTCAGCGGCACGGCGACGCCCCGGATCGAGGGTGGCACGCTGACCGCCACCGACGGGGTCGGGCTGCTCTTCGTCGACGCGGCGACCGGCGCTGCCCGGGGGGTGACGGTCGTCCGGACCCGGTCCGGGCTGCTGGCCCGGGGCACCTCCCGGCCCGAGGTCGACGACCTGACGGTCACCGCGCCGACCGAGGACGGGCTGCGGGTCGCCGAGTCGGCCCGGCTGCGGGCGCTGCGGGGTGCGGTGACCGACGCCGGTTCGACCGGGGTGCTGGTGACTGACGGGGAACTGGCCGTGGAGGGGATGACGCTGCGCGACTGCGCCACCGGGCTGGTGGTGGCGGCCGGCCGGCTGCGGGCCACCGGCGTGGACGTGCTCGGCAGCCGGGGTGCCGGGCTCACCGCCCGGCATGGCGCGACGGTGCAGCTGCGGCGCAGCCGGGTGCGGGGCAGCGACGGGCCGGGGATGTGGTTCGCCGTGGACTCGCAGGGTGAGGTGACCGGGTGTGAGGTGTTCGGGAACACCGGGCCGGGGGTGCTGGTGCAGACGCGCCGACCGGTGCGGCTGATCGAGACCGAGCTGCGGGGCAACGGGGGCGGTCGGCTGCGTACCACGGTGGACGCCGCCGCCGTCGAACTCGTCGGCACCGACGGCGACCCCACGCCCCCGGGTCCGGCGGCGGACGGGCCGCACCGGCCGCCGGAGCCCGCCGTGCGCCCCGACCCGCCCGTGCCGGCCCGGGCCGCCGACCCTGTCCCGGCGGTGCCGGCGGCCGGCGGCGGGCCCGCCGACGACCCGGCCGCGCCGCTGCTGACCGAACTGGACGCGTTGGTCGGCCTGGCCGGGGTGAAACGGGAGGTGGCGACTCTGGTCGGGCTGCACCGGATCGGCCGGCGGCGGGCCGCCGCCGGACTGCCGGCCCCACCCATGTCCCGACACATGATCTTCGCGGGTGCGCCGGGGACCGGGAAGACCACCGTGGCCCGGCTCTACGGCCGCATCCTGGCCGCCCTCGGCGTGCTGCCCGGCGGGCAACTGGTCGAGGTGGCCCGCGCCGACCTGGTCGCCGAACACATCGGCGGTACGGCGGTGAAGACCACCGAACGGTTCCGCGAGGCGATCGGCGGGGTGCTGTTCATCGACGAGGCGTACACCCTGGCCCCGGTCGACGGCGGCGGCTCGGGGCACGACTTCGGTCGGGAGGCGGTCGACACCCTGGTCAAGCTGATGGAGGACCACCGCGACGAGGTGGTGGTGATCGTCGCCGGCTACTCGGCGCAGATGCGCACCTTCCTCGCCGCGAACCCCGGACTGGCCTCCCGGTTCTCCAAGACCGTCGAGTTCGAGAGCTACACCTCCCCGGAGCTGGTGCAGATCGTCGAGCGGCTGTGCCGCGACCACCACTACGCCCTGGAGTACGACACCCGGCTCGCCCTGGAGTCGTGGTTCGAGTCGATGCCGCGTACCGCCTCCTTCGGCAACGCCCGGGTGGCCCGGCAGACCTTCGAGGAGATGGTCAGCCGGCAGGCGTTCCGGCTGTCCGGCAGCGGTGCCGCCTCGGGGGTGGAGCTGGCCCAGCTGCTGCCGCAGGATCTCGACGAGGCGGCGGCCGGCCCGGCCGACGACGAGCCGCCCGCCGGTGCGGTGGACGCGCTGCTGGCCCGGCTGCACGCCATGATCGGGTTGGACGCGGTGAAGCAGGAGGTGGCCGACCTGATCGACCTGCTGGCCGCCGTCCGGACCCGGGTGCGGGCCGGCCTGCCCGCGCCGTCGGTCTCCCGGCACCTGGTCTTCTCCGGGCCACCGGGCACCGGCAAGACCACGGTCGCCCGCCTCTACGGGCAACTGCTGACCGCGCTGGGGGTGCTGCGCGGCGGCCAACTGGTCGAGGTGGCCCGCGCCGACCTGGTCGGCGAGTACGTCGGGCACACCGCGCAACGCACCCGGGAGGCGTTCGAACGGGCCCGGGGCGGGGTGCTGTTCATCGACGAGGCGTACACGCTGGCGCCACCCGACGCCCGCAACGACTTCGGCCGGGAGGCGATCGACACGCTGGTCAAGCTGATGGAGGACCACCGCGACGAGGTGGTGGTGATCGTCGCCGGCTACGAGGCGGAGATCGCCCAGTTCCTCGCCGCGAACGCCGGCCTGGCCTCCCGGTTCTCCCGCCGGGTCCACTTCGCCCCGTACACCGCCGATGAACTGGTCGCCATCTTCGAGGGGCTGGCCCGCGCGGGCGGGTACGACTGCCCCGGGGACACGCTGACCGCGCTGCGCCAGCACTTCGAGCAGGCCCCGCACGGTCCGGCCTTCGGCAACGGCCGGTACGCCCGCCAGGTGCTCGACGAGGCGGTGACCCGGCAGGCGGGCCGGCTGCGCGGCCTGACCGGGCCGACCGTCGCGGACCTGCGTACCCTGCGGGCCGAGGACGTCACCCCCGCGACGGCGTCGCATGGCTGACCGACCCGGCGGCACGGTGTGGCGGCTGCGGCCGGTGGACCGTCCGTATCGGCACCGGTTGCGCCGTCGGGTGACGGGCGGCATCAGCGACAGCGCGTCCGACGGTGCCCCGTATGCTCTCCTGGATCGACGTGGGACCGGAGGTGCGGGCGCGCCCGCGCGGCCGGTCGCGCGGACGGTGAGCGTGCTGGGGAGGCACCGGTTGGCAGGTCTTTCTCGCGGGCCGGACGCGGACGCGCCGGGCGGGGCCGGCATCGGGGTGGCGGCAGCCGACACCGTGGACGCGTCGGCCGTCGACGCCGGGCCCCCGCCACCCGCCGCCGACCTGGCCCCCGACGCGCGACTGCGGGAGCTGCACGCCGTACACGCCGAGCCGCTGTTCCGGTTCCTGCTCCGGCTCGCCTCCGGTGAACGGCAGCTCGCCGAGGACCTGCTCCAGGAGACGATGATGCGGGCCTGGCGCAGCATCGACAGCCTCGCCGCCGACCTGGAGACCCAACGGCGCTGGCTGTTCACCGTGGCCCGCCGGGTCGCCATCGACGTGGCGCGGGCCCGGCAGGCCCGCCCGACCGAGGTCGGCGCGCTGGACCTCAGCCGGATGCCGGCGACCGCCGACGTGGCGGAGCGGGTGGTGACGGCGCGGACCATCCGCGACGCCCTACCCCGGATCAGCGTCGAGCACCGCCGGGTGGTGGAGGCCGTCTACTTCCGGGGGCTCTCCACCGCCGAGATCGCCGCGGAGTTCGGCATCGCCGAGGGCACCGTCAAGTCCCGCGCCCACTACGCCCTGCGCGCGTTGCGCGCCGTCATAGGGGAGGTCGACGGTGCGTGAGGCGACGACCGCGATGGCATACGATTGCGGCGGCGGGGCCGCGAGGCGCTGCCTCCCCGAGCAGAGCTGACAGGCCATGACCGACCTCCGAAGCGACAGCGACGCCCCCGGTCCGCTGGCCCACGCCCCCCTTCAGCAGTGCGCTCCCTACCTGTGGGGTGACCTCGATCCGCAGGACGAGTGGGAGTTCGAACGCCACCTCGGCACCTGCACGGTCTGCCTCGACGAGTGCGACCGGTTGGGCCCCCTGGTGGGGGCGTTCTCCGGGCTCACCGCCAGCGAGATCGCCGACCTGCGCGCCGGTCCGGCCGCCGAGTCCGCCCCCGCCCCCTCGGTGGCCGAGTCGGCTCCCGCCCTCCCGACCGTCTCAGCGGCCCCCGCCGCCCCGGCCCCCGGCGTCACGCCGGCCCCCGAGGCTCTACCGGCCGCCGGGTCGCTGCCGGCCCCCGAACTTTCGCCGGCCGTCGACGCCGCATCGCGTCCGTCGGCGGCCCCAGCCGGTCCGTCGCAGTCGCGTCCGGGGTCGGAGGACCGGCCGCCCTCCCGGGACGCGGCCGGGCGGGGTCCGGCCGGCCGCGCGCCCGACCGGGCCCGGCGGGGTCGACGGCGGTGGCTCGTCGCCGGCACGCTCGCCATGGTCGCGGCGGTGTCCCTGGGGGTCACGCTCGGGCAGCGGCAGCAGGGCGGCGCACCCGACGCCCGACAGTCCACGGTCAACCCGGTCAACGCCGGGGTGACGGTGGAGGGGGTCGGTGCGGCCACCCGGCTGTCCGTCACCGTCTCGGCCCGCACCGACGGCCCCGGACCGGTCTCCGACGTACGGGCCACGGTGGTCGGCCTGACGGCGGGGGTGCAGTACCGCCTCTACGCGGTCGCCGCCGACACCCGCACCTACCAGGTGGCACAGTGGACGGCGACGGCCGGGCCGCAGGAGGTCACCGGGGAGATCCCTGCCGTCGTCGACACGCTGGCGTTCTTCGCCGTAGCGGAGACCGACGGGACGGCGCTGGTGTCGGCCCGGATCGGCCGCCCCGCCGGCCCCCGCTAGACCTTCACCCGCGTCCACTTCTGGTTGGCCTCACCGGTGCACGTCCACAGTTGCAGGCCGGTGCCGTTGGCGGTGGACCAGTCCCGGATGTCGACGCACCGGCCGATCGCCGAGTTGACCAGATCACCGGAGCCGTTGATCCAGAACTTCTGTGCCCAGCCGCCGTTGCAGGTCGCCAGTTGGATGCGGGTGCCGTCGGCGCTGGAGGCGTCCGCCAGGTCCATGCAGAGCGACCCCATCCGGATCGTGCCGTCGCCGCCGAACGTCCACTTCTGCCGGGCCGAGCCGTTGCAGTCCCAGACCACCAACTGCTGGCCGTCGACGGCGCTGGGCGCGTACACACAGGTCCCGCCGTACCCGCGGATGCGGTAACCGGCGGTGGCCGCGGCCGGCGGCGCGGTGGTCGGGCGGGCGGCGGCCGGCGTGGACCGGGTGGCGACCGGGGCCGGCCTGGTCGCGGCGGCGCTCGGCCGCCCCGGGGCGGCCCCGGCGACGGTGGGGGCGGCGGGGGTGGGCAGGGCCAGCACCGGGCCCCGGGTGGTGTCCGGCAGTGGGGGACGCGGCGACGGACGCCCACCGAGCCGGGGGTCCTGGGCGTAGAAGGCGGCGTAGGCGAGGACCCGGCCGGCGATCTCGTCCACCGTGCCCAGGTCGGGTGCGCCGCCGGCCTGCACCCCCGGCCCCCACTGGAAGGCGGCCAGCGCGAGCGGGTACGGGTCGGCGGTGAGCCCACCCAGGTCGGTGGTGAGGGCGCACATCGTCCGGCCGAGCGTGGCGATCGCCGTCGCGGCGTCCCACGGTGACTGGCCGGCGGTCGCGTAGCGGCTCCACACGGTGGGGAGGAACTGGGCGATGCCCTGCGCGCCGTTGGGGCCGAGCAGGTTCGGGTTGAACCCCGACGCCGCCATGAGCTGACCGGCGATCTTCGCCGGGGTCACCGCCGGGCAGGTCCGGCCGGCGGCGAGGATCGCCGCCAGGTGCTCGTCGGGGATGGGCCGCGGCGCGCTGCCGGCGGGTGGCGCGGGTGGGGCGGGCGTCGGTGACGCGTCCGCCGCGTCCGGGTCGAAGTCGGGCTGCCGGGAGTACCACTCGGCGTAGCCGACGACGGTCCGCACGTACCCTGCTGCCGTGTCGGGGACGCCCCGGTCGGCCTGGACGGCGGGCATCCCGGAGCGGTGCGCGGCGAGCGCGAGCTGCCAGGTGTCGCCGTCGATGTCGCCGTGCGACACCTGCCCGACGAGGTCGCACATGTGGTGGGCCAGCGCGACGATGTTCGCGGCGACGTCCAGCCGGGGCGCGTCGGGCCAGGGCAGCCACCGCTGCCAGAGTTCGTCGGTGAGGCCGGCCACCCCGGAGCCGCCGTCGTCGGTGCGGGCGTCGGCCACGAACCCGGAGGCGGCCATGAGCTGACCGGCCAGCCGGGGCGCGGTCAGGGTCGGACAGGAGAGTGCGGCCTGGGCGATCAGTGGCACCTGGTCGGCGGGGACCGGTTTGCCCTCCACCGTTTCGGCGGTGGCCGTGCCGAACCCGGTGCTGGCGGCGAAGCCGGCCAGGACGGCGAGCGCCAGCGCCATCAGGCCGGCGACGATCCGCGCGACGATCGGCGGGCCGGGCAGGCGGGACATCCCTCGTCGGACGACGCTGGTCAGTGGTGACAGCCGTTGCCGCACCCCACCGACGAGTCGTTCCAGCCGCTGGCGGTGGGACGTGGAGGTCAGTGGCACCGGTGCGCTCCTCGGCAGGCTGTGGCTTCGACCTCTCAACGCACCGAGCCAGCCGAAGGTTCAGTCGGATCAGCGTGGAGTTTGCCGGGTGCCGGTGATCGTGGCGCTGCCGGGGTGGGTGGTCCGGGCCGGCGGCAGGTCGGCGCGCCGCCGACCTGCCGGACGTCACCGGGTTGACCCTCCGTTCGGCTGCGCTGCGCTGCTCGCGTTCACCGGATGATCAGGGTGTCGAGGTAGCCGGCGACGTTACGGCGGATCTCGGCCACCGAGTCACCACCGAACTTCTCCACCACCGCCTCCGCCAACACCAACGCCACCATCGCCTCCGCGACAACGGCGGCGGCGGGAACGGCACACACATCCGACCGCTGGTTGATCGCCGTCGCCGCCTCACCCGTGGTCACATCCACCGTCGACAAGGCCCGGTTCAACGACGAGATCGGCTTCATCGCCGCCCGCACCCGCACCGGCTCACCCGTCGTGATCCCACCCTCCAAACCACCCGCCCGATCCGTCACCCGACGCACCCCCACAGCCGTCGGCACGATCTCGTCATGCGCCTCCGAACCCCGCGACCGCGCCTGCTGCCACCCGTCCCCGATCTCCACACCCTTGATCGCCTGAACCGACATCAACGCCGTCGCCAACCGGGCGTCAAGCTTCCGATCCCACTGCACATGACTCCCCAGACCCGGCGGCACCCCATAGGCAAGGACCTCCACCACACCACCGAGGGTGTCCGCGGCCTTCTTCGCGGCGTCGACCTCCGCCACCATCCGCGCACTCGCCTCCGGATCCAGACACCGCAACGGATCCGCGTCGATCCGCTCCGCGTCCTCCGGCACCGGCCGCAAACCGGGCTTCGCGACCACCGAGCCGAGCTCCACCACATGCGACACGATCTCGATACCGACCGCCTGCTTCACCAGAGCCTTCGCCACCGCACCCACCGCCACCCGCGCGGCAGTCTCCCGCGCACTCGCCCGCTCCAGAATCGGCCGCGCATCCGTGTGACCGTACTTCTGCATCCCCGCCAGATCAGCATGACCCGGACGCGGACGCGTCAACGGCGCATTACGCGCCTGACTCGCCAACTCCCCCGCATCAACCGGATCAGCGGCCATCACCGTCCGCCACTTCGGCCACTCCGAATTCCCCACCCGCACCGCCACCGGACTACCCAGAGTGACACCATGCCGCACACCACCAACGACCTCAACCACATCCTGCTCAAACGCCATCCGCGCACCCCGGCCATAACCCAACCGACGACGCGCCAACTCACCCGCGATGTCACCGGTCGTCACCGCCACCCCGGCCGGCACCCCCTCCAACAACGCGACCAGAGCCGGACCATGCGATTCACCTGCAGTCAGCCAACGCAACACAGCGGTCACCCCCGCAGACCGGGCAGGGCGTGCGCCATCCCGGCAGCGGCCGGGGCCGGCGACGGGGCGTCGGCGGCGGCCGGGCTCCCGAGGTCGGCCAGGTGGCGGGCGTGGGCGGCGGCGAGGTGACCCCCGGTCCGGGCGGTGCTGATCAGCACCGCCATGTTGGCCCGGGAGGACCGGCCCTGGGTGGCCGCGTCGACGGCGCGCATCAGGTACTTGGTGATGGCGTTGCCGCGTACCCCGTCCCGCCGGGCGGCCACCATCGCCTCCTCGATGGCCCGGTCGACCTCGGCGTCGTCCACGGCCTCGGCGGCGTCGACCGGGGTGGTGATCAGGAAGGAGCTGTGGTTGCCCAGGGCCCAGTGGTTCTCCACCGCGCGGGCGACGACCGTCGCGTCGTCGACCCGGCAGGGGCTGGGGATGCCGCTGGAGACGCAGTAGAAGGCAGGGAAGTCGGCCGAGCGGTAGGAGACCACCGGCACCGAGTGGGTCTCCAGGTATTCCATGGTCAGCCCGAGGTCGAGGATCTTCTTGGCCCCGGCGCACACCACGGCCACCCGGGAACGGGTGAACTGGATGAGGTCCGAGGAGATGTCCATGCTCGTCTCGGCGCCCCGGTGCACCCCGCCGATGCCGGCGGAGGCGAAGAACGCGATGCCGGCCAGGTCGGCCGCGATCAGCGAACTCGCCACGGTCAGCGCGCCCATGCCGCCCCGGGCGAGGGCCACCGGCAGGTCGCGGGCGCTGACCTTGGGTATGCCCGGCGTGGAGGCGAACCGTTCGATGTCCGCCGCGGTCATGCCGACCCGGATCACCCCGTCGTCGACCGCGACCGTCGCCGGCACCGCGCCGCCCTCCCGGACGGCATCCTCCACCCGGTGCGCGGTGGCGGCGTTGTCCGGGTAGCGCAGACCGTGGGTGATCACGTTGGACTCCAACGCCACCACGGCCCGCCCCTCGGCGAGGGCGTCGGCGACCTCCTCACTCAACCGCACCTCGACGGTGGAGTGGACCTTGCGTGTCATGCTGGCTCCTCGGTCGGTCCGGTCCGGCGCGTCGGGACCGGTTTCGGGCAGGACGGGTGCGGGGTGGGTTCGGTGCGGCCGGGACCGCTCACTCCTCCAGGACCGCCTCCAGCGCGATGGACACCGCGTCCTCGTCGCAGCCGAAGGCCCGGGTCATGGCGCGGGTGACGGCGGTCACCAGCCGGTTGTGCTGCTCGTCGGTGAGCGCGATCGGCAGGTGGGTGATGCTCACGTGCGGGCGGACCGGGCGACGGCGGGACCGGGCGGGCAGCGCCGCCACCACCTGGTGCACCCCCGGTTCGCGCAGCACCCCGTAGTGGTCGGCGGCCAGGTCGACGACGACGGGGGACAGGGAGCGGCGGGCGACGGCGGTGTCGAGGAAGGACTCCTGGTCGCCCCGGGTACGCAGCACCGTCACCGGGGCCCGCACCGGCCGCCGGGCGAGTTCGGCCTCGGTGTGCCGCAGCCCGTACGTCCGGGCGACGACCCCGGTGATCCGGCGGACCAGCGGCAGGTCCAGGGTGGGGAAGTGCCGTTGGACGAACGCGGTGAAGCTCTCCGCGTCCACGACGGTGGCGAGGCACTCCTCGATCACCGGACCGCTGACCGTGCCCGCGAACACGGAACACAGCACCGCCAGGTACGTCGGGTTGGTGAAGCTCGCCGTGTCGGCCGCGCCCGGCGTCACCGGCACCCGGACCCGGGGTGACCCGGGGGCGATCAGGACGAGCTGGTCGACCTGCTCGCCGGCCTGCTCCAACTGGTACGCCGCCTCGACGGCGACCCGGGTGCCGAACGAGTAACCCCACAGCGTGTAGGGGCCCCGGGGTTGCCGCTCCCGGATCGCCCGCACGTCCTCGGCGGCCATCCGGGCGATCGTCCGGTAGGGCTCCTCGCCCGGGTTCACGCCGTACGCCTGCACGCCGTGGAAGGGGCGTCCGACGGTGCCGGCGAGCAGCCGCAGGTTCATCGGGTAGCCGCCCAGGCCCGGCCAGCAGTAGACGGAACGTCCCTCCCGGCCCCGCGCCAACGGCACCAGCCGGGACCCGCCCTGCTGGTCGCGTCGGGCGACCCGCCGGGCGAGCTGGGCGACCGTCGGGTTGTCGAAGATGACCTGCATCGGCAGCGCCGCGCCGAACACCCGGTTGAGCCGGTTGATCAGGGCGACGGCGATCAGCGAGTTGCCGCCGCAGGCGAAGAAGTCGTCGTGGACGGAGACGTCGTCCTGGCGGACCGCCTCCCCCCAGAGCCGGGCGATGCGGCGTTCCAGGTCGGTGCGGGGCGCCACGAACGGCCGTTGCGGGCCGGGGTCGTCGGCGACCCGGGCGGCGAGCGCCGTGAGGTCGGTCTTGCCGTTCGCGGTCAACGGCATCCGGTCGACGATCACCACCTTGTTGGGCAGCATGTAGTCGGGCAGCCGACCGGCCAGGTCGTCGCGGATCAGCTCCGCCGGACCCTTCATGTGGACGACGTCCTCCTTCATGCCCCGGCCGGCCACCTGGGCGGCGCTGACCCGCCCGCCGACGGCGAAGTACGACGGCCCGTCGGGCAGCCCGTGCCGGTGCAGGATGCCCCGGATGCGGTGGGCCGACGGCAGGTCGTGGCCGGTGTCGGAGCTGTAGCCGGAGGACATGAAGCCGAAGCCGAGGTCGTTCATGGACAGTCGTTGCAGGGCGCGTCCCAGGTCGACGTAGCGCCGCCACCGGGTGGACGACGTGCTGATCATGCTGATGCCGATCGCGGCCCGGTCGTACACCTGCTGGTTGATGGCGATGACGTGCTGCCGCTGCACCAGGGCGTCGTCGAGGCGGACCAGTTCACCGCCGTGGTACCGGTACTGCCCGGCGGGCAGGTCCACGCCCCGGTCCGGGTGGACCTGGACGTACAGGTCGATCTCGTCCGGTGGCGGCGGGGCGTACGGCGTGACCGCGAAGCTGCCGAGGTAGAGGTCCTCGTCGGCGCAGTCGAGGTGCCGGACGGTCTGCGGCGTGTGGTCGGTGGCGGTGATGCCCAGCCCGTATCCGGGCAGGACCTGTTCCAGCAGGCCGACCAGGTGGCCGGTCTCGATCTCCAGGACCTCGCGGATGTTGTTCTGGTAGACCGGTTCGATGGCCCGCCGCCGACCGACGAGGTGCAGCCGGACGGTTGGCTCGGGCCGGGGCGGGGCCGGGCTGATCAGGACCAGCTCGTGGGTGAGCGGGTGGTGGTAGTAGTAGCCGGACGGCTGCCCCCAGAGCTGGTGCAGTTCCAGGTAGACCTGGGTGGCGTTGAGTGCCCCCGGCGAGGCGTAGCCGTACTTGGGCAGCAGCCGTTCGTCGCTGACGAACTGCCCGAGGT
Organism: Micromonospora sp. S-DT3-3-22; assembly: GCF_015354745.1. Taxonomy (NCBI): domain Bacteria; kingdom Bacillati; phylum Actinomycetota; class Actinomycetes; order Micromonosporales; family Micromonosporaceae; genus Micromonospora; species Micromonospora sp. S-DT3-3-22. The sequence continues at coordinate 67,049 of NZ_JACGMO010000006.1, read as the reverse complement.
AGCGGACGATCTCCCCGAAGGTGGCCAGGTCGAGCTGCCCGAGCGGGCGCGGCGGCACCTGGCCGGGCCGGGTCGGGCGCAGCAGCGCCAGCAGGTCGGCGCGGGTGACCGGCGGACCCTCGTAGAACCGGTACGTCTTGCGGGCGAACACCCGCCGCACCTGCTTCGCGGTGGGTTCGGCCCCGGGCAGCGCGAGCACCGCCCGCCCGGCCAGCTCCTCCGGGGTACGCACCCCGACGTGCGACAACTGTGCCCGGACCTGGAGCCGGCTCTCCTTCGACCGGTGGTGGGCGCCCTGCCGGCCCTGGTCCATCAGCGCCGCCTCGCGCGGGTTGAGTTCGACGACGGCGAGCAGGTGCGGATGCCCGGTGCGCGGATCGTCGCGGACCAGCACCCCCGCGTGCCGGACCCACTGGTGGGCCTCCACGGCGAGACGGACCTCGTCGAGTTCGACCCGGAACCCGCGCAGCTTCACCTGGTTGTCGACCCGCCCGACGAACCGTACGGTGCCGTCGGCCTGCCAGGCGGCCAGGTCGCCGGTGCGGTAGAGCCGTTCGCCGGTGACCGGGTCGGGTACGAACCGTTGCGCGGTCAACGCCGGCCGGTGCAGGTAGCCCCGGGCGAGCTGGATGCCGCCGATGAGCAGTTCCCCGACGGCGTCGCCGGTGACCGGGGTGTCGTCGGCGTCGACGATGACGTAGCGCAGGCCGGTGACGGGCCGGCCGATCGACACGGACTGCTGGGTGGGGTCGAGCCCCGCCGGGTCGACGGTGAACGCCGAGGAGTTGATCGTGCACTCGGTGGGGCCGTACAGGTTGACCAGCGTGCCGGGGTGCGCCGTGAGCACGTCGGCGGCCAGCGTGGTGGACAGCGCCTCGCCGCCGGTGAAGACCTGCCGCAGGCTGGTGCAGGTGCCGAGGCGTTCGGTGTCGACCAGCGCCCGCAGCAGGGTCGGCACGCACTGCAACGCGGTCACGCCGTGGCGGCGGATGCTCGCGATGATCGCCTCGGGGTCGCGGTGCAGGCCGGGGGTGCCGGCGACGACGGTGCCACCGCAGGCCGGGGCGAGGATCTCCCACTGCGCGGCGTCGAAGCTCATCGGCGTCTTCTGCAGGATGACGGCCTCGTCGAGCCGGTAGGTGTCCCGCAGCCAGCGCAGTTGGCTGACGATGCTGCGGTGCTCGATCATCACCCCCTTGGGTCGTCCGGTGCTGCCGGAGGTGTAGATGACGTAGGCCAGGTCGCGGGGGCGTGGCCGGTGGTCGGGCACGTCGGGTGGGGACGTGTCGTGCCACGCGCTCAGCGGCACGATGGCGGTGTCGGGCGGGACCAGGTCGGTCAGCCGTTCGACGAGGTCGTCCTGGGCGACGACGAGGCGGATCCGGGCGTCGGCGGCCATGTAGCGCAGCCGCTCGTCGGGGTAGTCCGGGGCCAGCGGCAGGTAGGCCGCCGAGGCGTACAGGATGCCCCAGGCCCCGACGACGAGCCCGGCGGACGGTTCGGCGAAGAGGCCGACCCGGTCGTCGGGGCCGGCGCCGCGCTCGCGGAGCTGGGCGGCGAGGGCACGGGCCCGGCGGGCCAGCTCCCGGCGGGTGACGCCGTCCGGCCCGTGCCGGACGGCCACCGCGTCGGGGTCCGCCCGGACCTGCTCGTCGAGCAGGTCCGGCAGGGTGGCGGCGGGTGGGTGGTGGGCGTCGGTGCCCGGTTCGTGGGCGTCGGTGGTGGCGGGCGTGGTGCGCATGCTTCCCCCTGTGGTGGGTGACGCCTCACCGGCTGGTCAGCGCGGGTGACGCCACCGGCTCCGTGGCGGGTGGCGATGCCGGCGGGGACGACCTGCGTTGGGCGAGGGCGACGGCGGCGACGATGACCAGGCCGCCGACGAGCTGGGTCAGGCTGAGCCGTTGGTCGAGGAAGGCGAAGCCCAGCAGGCTGGCGACGATCGGGCTGACCAGGCTGAGGAACGACGCGGCCAGGGCGGGCAGCCGTTCCAGGCCACGGAACCAGACCGCGTAGCCGAACAGCGATCCGACGATCCCCAGGTAGGCCAGTCCGGCGAGGTTGGGGCCGGTGAGGCGGTCGGGCAGGCCCTCCATCAGCAGGGTGGTGGGGAGCAGGACGAGACCGCCGGCGGTGAGCTGCCAGCCGGTGAACTGCAACACGCCCACCCCGGGCGGTCGGGCCCACCGTTTGGTCAGCACGATCCCGCTGGCCATGCTGGCCGCGCCGGCCAGGGCCGCGACGACGCCGAGCGGGTCGAGCGCGGCGGTCGGGCGCAGCACGAGCAGCGCGACCCCGGTCGCCCCGAGCAGGCACGCCACGACGTGCAGCGGCCGGATGCGGTCGCGCAGCAGCAGCGCGGCGAGGATCAGCACCAGCATCGGCTGGAACGACATGATCAGCGCCGCGACGCCGCCGGGCAGCCGGTAGGCGGCGACGAAGAGCAGCACGAAGAACAGTCCGATGTTGAGGGTGCCGAGCACCAGCGCCCGCCAGATCCACGCGCCGCGCGGCACCACCCGCCCGAGCGCCATCAGGGCGAGCCCGGCGGGCAGGGCGCGGGCCAGGGCGGCCAGGTAGGGCCGGCCCGGGGGCAGCAGTTCGGTGGTGACGAGGTACGTGCTGCCCCAGATCGCCGGGGCCAGCGCGGTGAGTCCGACGTCGCCGATTCCGCCGCGCCTCATCGCGGCTGGTCCGTTCCGAAGTAGCGGTCACCGAAGTCGCCGATGCCGGGCACCATGTAGGCGTCGGCGTTGAGGCGTTCCTCGATGGCGGAGGTGACGATCCGGACCCGGGGGTGGTGGGCGTGCACGGCGCCGATGCCCTCCGGCGAGGAGAGCAGGGTGACGAAGACGACGTCCTCCTCGAAGACCCCGTACTCGCGCAGCAGCGCGAGGGCGGCCAGCGCGGTGCCGCCGGTGGCGAGCATCGGGTCCAGCAGCAGCACCTGGGACCTGGCGATGTCCGGGGGCAGGGCCGCGTAGTGCAGGTGCGGCAGCTTCGTCGTCCGGTCCCGCTGGATGAGGATCTTGCCGATCCGGGTCTGCGGCAGCATGGCCCGCAGTTCGGACTCCATGCTCTCGCCGGCGCGGGCGATGGACACGCCGCAGACCGGCGCGGCCGGGCGCAGCCCGTGGTAGGTCTGCCCGACCGGGGTGCGCACCTGCTGGGAGACGACCGGGAGCAGGTCGAGGGCGGTGTCGAGGAGCTGCCGGAAGATCTGGGCGGAGGTCTGCACGAAGTCGGCCCGGGAGGCGTCGCGGTCCCGGATGACCGTGTGCAGCGCGCGCAGCCGGTTGGTCTGCGGCAACAGGTGCAGCCGGCCGGTCACGGCGGGGGCGGTCACGGTGGGGGCGATGGCGGTGTCGGTCATGGCTCTCAGTCCTGTCCGGCGAGGTCGGCGAACGCCTGGCGGGCGGCGGTGACGAACCGGCGCACCTTGGCGCGGTCCTTGCGGCGGTCGGGGCCCTCCAGGCCGGTGTGCGCGTCGACGGCGGCGGGGCGTACCGCCGCGATGGCCGCCGCCACGTTGTCGGGATTCAGACCACCGGCGAGCATCAGCGGCCGGGGCGCGACGCGGACCAGTTCGGCGCTGACCGACCAGTCGTGCGTCAGACCGGTCGCGCCCTTGGCCCCGGTTGCGGGGTTGAAGCTGTCGGTGATGTACATGTCGACCCACTCGGCGCTCTCGTCGACGATCTTGGTCAGCTCGTCGATGTTGTCCTCCTTGACCACCAGGCTCTTGAGGACGTAGAGGTCGGGGTCGATCCGGCGCAGCTTCTCCAGCTGGGCGGGCTCGACGTCGCCGTGCAGCTGCACGGCGGTGACGCCGAGTTCGGCGCAGAACTGCCGGATCTCGTCGGCCTCGGTCAGGTAGGTGATCAGGACGCCCCGGTGCCGGGGCTGGATCGCCGCGACGATGGCCGCGGCGTCGGCCTCGGACAGGTCCTCGTTCTTCGCCGGCAGCCGCAGGGCGAACCCCAGCCAGTCGGCGCCCTCCGCGCAGATCAGGTCGGCCTCGTCCTGGTCGATGACCCCGGCCACCTGGATCAGTCCCTGCATCTGCTGCTCCCTCTCTGCGAAAAGCCGGTCAGGATCTCCACCGACGGAGATCCCACGTGTGCGTCGACCAATCGGTGGCGGCCGGAGATCCGGGACGGAACCGGCCGCGCGGTCGACTCGACGAGAGAAACGTACGAAATGAACGGCACCGGGGGACAGGCCCATGTCCGGCCCCGCGTCGGTGCCACTTCCACCGGTGGCCCCACCCGACGACGAAGCGGCCCCACCTGCGCACAGTGGAGCCGAAAAGGATTCGCCATGTCATTGTTTGAATTCTCGCGAACAATTCATGAATGGCGCCGCCCCGCTGAGCGCGAACGGCCGCCGGTAACGGGACACGCCGTCAGGCCGATGCCCCGGAATTGCCCGGACCTCTTGCTATCACTGTGCCGAGGAGGTCCACCAGTGACAACGAGTTCCACACCCGCCGCGGCTTCCGTCTCCGCGGCCGACCCGCATCCGCGCCGGCGCATCGACCTGTGCGGGACCCACCTGTCGTACGTCGACGTGGGGGCCGGGGACCCGATCGTGTTCCTGCACGGCAACCCCACGTCCTCGTACCTGTGGCGCAACGTCATCCCGGCGGTCCGCGACCTGGGCCGCTGCCTCGCCCCCGACCTGGTCGGCATGGGCGACTCCGGTCCGGCGCCCGACGGCGGCTACCGCTTCACCGACCAGGTGCGCTACCTCGACGCCTGGTTCGACGCCGTGGTCGGCGACCAGCCGGCCACGCTGGTGCTGCACGACTGGGGCTCGGCGCTGGGGTTCCACTGGGCGGCCCGGCACCCCGAACGGGTCCGGGCCGTCGCCTATCTGGAGGCGATCGTCCAACCCCGCCGGTGGAGCGACTTCGAGGCCGGCCGCGACCAGCTCTTCCGCGCCATGCGCTCGCCCGAGGGGGAACGCCTGGTGCTCCAGGAGAACTTCTTCGTCGAGGTGGTGCTGCCCCGCAGCGTGGTACGCCCCCTGTCAGAGGCCGAGCTGGACCACTACCGCCGGCCGTTCGGCGACCCCGACTCCCGGCGACCCACCCTCGCCTTCCCCCGGGACCTGCCCATCGAGGGCGAACCGGCGGACGTGACCGCCGTCGTCGAGGAGTACGGCCGCTGGCTGGCCGCCTCGCCGGTGCCGAAGCTGCTGGTGGTCGCCGAGCCGGGGGCGTTGCTGACCGGCCGGGCCCTGGCGTTCGCCCGGACCTTCCCGAACCAGCGCGAGGTCACCGTCACCGGCAGCCACTACGTGCAGGAGGACTCGCCGGACGAGATCGGCGCCGCCCTGCGGGACTTCGTCACCGCCCGGTGAGCACGGCCGCGGGGCGGGCGGTGGGAACCGCCCGCCCCGGGTGCCAGTCAGGCGGCCGAGGTGGCCCGCTCGTCCTGCGGCGTCTCGACCGAGGCGCTCAGCTCCCGCAGGATCGACTGCTCGGTGCGGGTCCGCGCCACGTCCAGCCCACCGTCGTCGTCGGTCAGCAGCAGCTGGGCGAACTGCGCGCGTACCTCCCGCTTGAGCACCTTGCCGGTGACGCCCAGCGGGATCTTGGTGTCGCCCTTGGAGATGACCGTCGCGGCCAGCTCGTGCTTGCCCGCCGCCCGCAGCGCCCGGTTGATCCGGGTCAGCAGCTCCTCGGCGGTGAGGTCCGACTGGTCGATCAGGCGCAGCGCGGCGATCGGGGCGAACGAGGTCGGCTCGACCGGGTCCACCACACCGACGACGGCGCAGTCCACCACCGCCCGGCACGCCTTGAAGATCTCCTCCTCGATGGTGAGGCTGTAGACCGGTCCGCGCCGCGTCGTGATCACGTCCGTGGTCCGGTCGTAGTGGTAGAAGCGGCCCTTCTCGTCCTTGTAGCCGATGTCACCGGTGAGCCAGTAGCCCTTGCGGATCGACTTGTGCGTCAACTCGTGGTTGCCCCAGTAGCCCAGGGTCACCGTCGGGGTGTGCACCGCCAGGTAGCCGACCTCGTTGGGGCCCAGCTCCCGGCCGTCCTCGTCGAAGACCACCGCGTCCTCGACGATCGGCTCCGGGTAGCCGACACAACGGTTGTAGGCGTTGGTCTTGGGGCCGTGGATGTTGAGGAACAGGGCCATGCCCATCTCCGAGGCGCCCAGCCCGTCGAGGTAGTGCGACCCCGGCCGCCAGCTGCCGTTCTCCCGGTGCCGGCCGAGCCGGACCAGCTCCCGCACGTGGGCCTCGTGCGAGGCGTCCGCCGTGCTGATCCAGGTCGTCACGTTCGCCGCGGCGGACGGCTCCAGGCCGAGCGCGAGCATCTCGGTGAAGGTGATCGGGAAGCCGGTCACCACGCTGGGCTTCCACCACCGCATCGCCTGGGCCACCGTCGCCCCGTCCTGGGACTCCATCACCAGGGTGGGCAGGCCGATCAGGGTGGCCATCATCATGTAGCTGTAGCCCGACGAGTGCGAGGCCGGGAAGGCCAGCAGCATCTTGTCGTCCGGACCGGACGGCAGCGTCATGATCCGGGGACGCTTGCCGGCGAAGAACTGGCGGTGGCCGAACGTGGCGGCCTTCGGCATGCCGGTGGTGCCCGACGAGTGCGAGATGAGCACCGGGTCGCGGTCGCCGTGCCGGTACGGGTAGACCCCGGGCAGCGGGCCGGCCGGCGGCGCGGCGTGCATCGCCTCCTGCGAGGCGGTGAACCGGAACGGACGCGCGTCGGCCATCCCGTTGAGCAGCGGGCCGAGCTTGTCCGCGTCGACCACCACGCCGACCGCGTCGAGCCGGGCGAGGTACTTGGCGGCGGTGTCGGGCACCATGTTCGGGTTGATCACGGCGGGGATCGCGCCGAGGCTGTTGAGCGCCAGGAAGTGCACGAAGCTCGCCATGCCGTTGCGGGTGAAGACCCCCACCCGGTCGCCGTGGGTGACCCCGGCGTTGTGGTACCACCGGGCGTACCGCTCGGTCTGGTCCCGCAGCGTCGCCAGGCTGTAGACGATCAGGTCGTCCGGGCCGCCACCGGGCGGCAGGTGGTGGAACAGCGGGGCGTCGTGGTCCTGCCCCCGCTCCAGGGCGTGCCACAGGAAGTCACCCGCGCCGAGCTGACGGGTGGCCAGCAGCTCCAGCCGGGCCCGCAGCCCCCGGTGCGACCGCCCGAAGTGCATACGCGGGACCGATGCCAGATAACGCTGTAGTGACCTGAGCTTCATGGTGCCTCCTCGGTGCTTCGGTGCGGCCAGATGGCCTCGGGGTCGGGCAGGGGTTCGGTCAGCGCGTCGAGATGGGCGCGCCAGTCGTGCAACCGCCGCGCGTCGACGGGGGCGGTCGGCTCTCCGTTGATCCGGGTCAGGACCCGGATTCCGTGCAGGGCACTGGTGATCCACACCTCGCTGTCGAGCAGTTCCGCCACGCTCGGCAGCCGGTGCCGTACCGGCATCCCCAGCTCGGCGCAGCGGTCCAGCAGCAGCCGCCGGGTGACGCCGGGCAGGATCCGCCCGTCCTCCGGAGGGGTGTGCAGGACGCCCGACGACCACCAGTAGATCGTGCTGAACGCCCCCTCGCGGATCAGACCGCGCTCGTCGCAGAGCAGGGCCTCGTCGGCGTCCGCGTCGTGGGCGGCGGCTCTGATCTTCTCCAGCTCCTCGAAGTCCGGCCCCTTGAGGTGGGGCAGCCGCCGGGGGTCCGGATGCGGCCACAGCCAGCCACGTGCCTGGCTGACCCGGGGCGGGGCGGGCCGCAGCCGCAGGGCCAGCCGCTGCGTGGGAACCAGGTGCAGTTCGATGCGGGGAAACCACACCCCGGAACGGGGCAGCGCCGTGGTGACCGACGCCCCGAAGGACGCCACCCGGTGCGCCGAGACCCCGAACCGTCGTACGGCCGCGCCGAAGCGCTGCCAGTGCAGCCGGTACGCCCGGGCCCGGCCGTCGGTCAGGAGCCAGGAGTCGGCCACCACGGGGCGGTACCGACTGTCCTCGATTCCTTCGCGGACCCCCGTCTCCCACAGCAGCAGTGGGACGGCCCGAGTCGCCGGCGGCATCTTCTTCTCCGATCCGTGGTGCGTCGCCGATTGGCTGGGCCGACCATAGGGCGGCCGTCCGGCACCGCTCCAGAGCCACGTTGACGCCGTACTCCGGGCCACTTGTCACCCCACGGCTTTGGTCCCGTGCGGACCACTGATGTGGCCCTGTACCGACCGTGGTCGGGTGCCTATCGTCGCTACCTACCGTGATCGCTGTTCACATTCGTCACCGTCCGTCGGCACGTCCGGCCCGGTGGAGGCGGGGGCACCGACCGCACGGACCGGCAGCCCGAGCCGCCGCGTTTCCAGCCAGACAGAGGGGAGTACGCCGTGACCGCCGTCATCGAACCCACTCAGGACACCTACCGGGTGGACGAGTTCGTCGAGGCCGCCCGAGCCAGGGCGGGAGTTCCGGACTTCGAGTTCGCGCACCTCGACGCCCTCGACCGGCTGCTGCGGGCGTTGGACACCGAGGGGGGCCTGAACGAGGCCGGTCGCCGGTCGGTCCGGGGCGCCCTGGTCGCCGCGCTCGCCACCCAGGCCGCCGCGCACCGGGCCCGGGTGAAGAACCCGGAGATCGCCTCGGTCGAGATCAACCAGCCGGTGTTCATCACGGGCATGACCCGCAGCGGCACCACGCTGATGCACAACCTGCTCGGTCAGCACCCGGACCTGCGCGCCCCCGACCTGTGGGAGCTGATGGCCCCGGCGACCGACGACCGCGACGAGGCGACCCGGCAGGCGCTCGTCCAGGCCGCGGAGAACTTCTGCGTCGACTACTACACCGTCGCGCCGGCGCTGAAGCCGGTGCACCTGTGGGAGCCGCACCGCCCCGACGAGGACCACCGGCTGACCGCCCCGACGTTCAAGACGATGGCGTACGAGCTGCGCTACACCGTGCCCAGCTACGGCGAGTGGCTCCGCACCCAGGACCAGTACGACGCCTACGACTACCACCGCTACCTGATGCAGCACATCGTCTGGCGGGTGCCCACCGACACGCTGGTCCTCAAGGACCCGTTCCACCTGTGGCGGGCCGACGCGCTCGCCCGCACCTACCCGGACGGCCGGCTGATCTACATGCACCGCGCGCCGAGCGTCACCATCCCCTCCACCTGCAGCCTCACCGAGATCATTCGACTCGCGCGCGCCGACCAGGTGGACCGCCTCGCGCTGGGTAGGCTCTGGACCGAGCGCTTCGCCCAGATGCTCGACCTGTACGCGCAGGCCGAGCAGGAGCAGCTCGGCGGCACTCCGGTGCTCGACGTCGACTACCAGCGTCTGATGGCCGACCCGATCGCGGTGATGGCCGAGATCTGCGACTTCCTCGACGCCCGCTGGGACGGCGAGGTCGAGAAGGCGTTCCGCGACTACCTCGCCGCGAACCGCAAGGACAAGCTCGGCAAGCACGTCTACCGGGCCGAGGACTACGGCCTGGACGCCGACGAGCTGGACGAGCGCTTCTCCGCGTACCTGACGAAGTACCAGATCGGAGGACGGGCGTGAGCACCACGTCGGAGCCCACGGTGCTGGAGACGGTCACCGAGCAGGTCCGCGCCTTCGCCCGTACGGTGGACGGCGCGCCCACGGTCACCGTCGGCATCGTGACCCCGCTGTCCCTGCCGGGCGACCCGACGGCCGGCACCCTCACCGCGCGCGGTGCCCTGATCGGCGCGGAGTACGTCCGCGACCACGGCGGCATCCGCGACGGCCTCCAGTTCGACTTCGTCGTCCGCGACGACCAGGAGACCGTCACCCTCGACGGGGGCACGATGCCCCGCTCCGCGGTCGGCGCGCTGGCGAAGGTCGCGATCGTCGACCGGGCGCTGGCCGTCCTGGGGCCGTGGCACCTGCGCTACACCGAGGAGGTCGCCGACCTCGCCGACCGGATCGGGGTGCCGCTGTTCATCGAGAACGCCCACCCCGGGGTCACCGCGCAGAAGCGGCGGGCGGTCTTCCGCACGTTCACCTCGATGGCCGAACGCGCCCCGGTGCTGATCCGGTTCGCCGCCGACCAGGGCTTCCGGCGGGTCGGCCTGATCCACGCCGACACGGTCTTCGGGCGCAGCGCCGCCGCGCTGCTCACCGCCGAGTTGCAGGCGGCCGAGGAGCCCATGGAGCTGTACTCCGTGGAGTTCGACCAGGAGTCGACGACGGACCTGCGTCCCCAGCTGCGCGAGATCCAGCAGTGGGGGCCGGACGTGGTGATCAACGTCGGGGTGGTGCGCACCAACCACCTGATCGTGCAGCAGGCGGCGGAGATCGGGCTGCTGCCGGAGGTGCCCATGCTGGCCCCGTTCCAGTGGCCGCTGCGGGCGCCCGACTACTGGAAGGCGCTCGGCGCGCACGGCCTGCACCTGGTCTGGCCGGCCACCCAGTTCAGCCCGAACTGGTCGGGGCTGACCCCGATCGGCAGGTGGTTCGTGGACCGCTACCGCGACACGTACGGCACGATGCCGCCGGACACCGCCCTCAACGCCTTCACCGACATCACGATCATCGCGCAGGCCCTGCGGCAGGCGGACCGGGTCGGCCGGGCGGAACTGATCGACGCGCTGGAGAAGGGCACCTTCGACACCTGGCGCGGCCCGGTCAGCTTCACCCGGGGCGAGACCCACTGGCACCACAGCCCACCCCCGGTGGTGCTCCAGCAGTACCAGGAGATCGACCAGGACATCTCCACCGTGCCGATCGTCTACCCGCCCGAGCTGCGTACCGCCGGGTACGTACGGCCGGGCTCCTCGACCTGACCGGCCCGACCGGCCGACACCTGTGGGGAGACAACGCCATGGCGTTCACTTCGACCGCATCCGAAACCTCATCCGACCTGCGGATGTCCTACCTCGACGTGCTTGAGGCCGAGGCGGTGCACATCATCCGTGAGGTGGCGGGCACGCTGGAGCGTCCCGTCCTGCTGTTCAGCGGCGGCAAGGACTCCGCCGTCATGCTCCACCTGGCCCGCAAGGCGTTCCTGCCGGGCCTGCTGCCCTTCCCCGTCATGCACGTCGACACCGGGCACAACTTCCCCGAGGTCATCGAGTACCGCGACAAGGTCGTGGCGGAGCACCAGCTCACGCTGCGGGTGGCGCACGTGCAGGACTACATCGACGACGGCCGGCTCACCGAGCGGCCCGACGGCAGCCGCAACCCGTTGCAGACCGTCCCGCTGCTCGACGCCATCACCCAGCACCGCTTCGACGCCGTGTTCGGCGGCGGGCGGCGCGACGAGGAGAAGGCGCGGGCCAAGGAGCGGGTGTTCTCGCTGCGCGACGAGTTCGGGCAGTGGGACCCCCGCCAGCAGCGCCCCGAGCTGTGGAACCTGTACAACGGCCGGCACGATCCGGGCGGGCACGTGCGGGTCTTCCCGCTGTCGAACTGGACCGAGCTCGACGTGTGGCACTACATCGCCCGGGAGGAGATCCCCCTGCCGGCCATCTACTTCGCCCACCAGCGTCAGGTCTTCCTGCGCAACGGGATGTGGCTGGCGCCGGGGGAGTGGGGTGGTCCGCGCCGCGACGAGCAGGTGCAGGAACGCACCGTGCGGTACCGCACCGTCGGGGACATGTCCTGCACGGGCGCCCTGGAGTCCGGGGCCGCGACCATCGACGAGGTGATCGCCGAGATCAGTCTGTCCCGGATCACCGAGCGCGGTTCGAGCCGGGCCGACGACCGGATGTCCGACACCGCCATGGAGGACCGCAAGCGGGAGGGGTACTTCTAGTGACCACACTCAGCCTCGACACCACGCGCGACGGCGAGCTGCTGCGGCTCGCCACCGCGGGCAGCGTCGACGACGGAAAGTCCACCCTGGTGGGCCGCCTGCTCTACGACTCCAAGTCGGTGCTGGCCGACCAGTTGGAGGCGGTCGAGTCCGCCAGCCGCGCCCGCGGCTACGGCCAGGCCGATCTCGCCCTGCTGACCGACGGGCTGCGGGCCGAACGCGAGCAGGGCATCACCATCGATGTCGCCTACCGCTACTTCGCCACCGGCAACCGCCGGTTCATCCTGGCCGACACCCCCGGGCACGTGCAGTACACCCGGAACATGGTCACCGGCGCGTCCACCGCGCACCTGGCCGTGATCCTGGTCGACGCCCGGCACGGCGTGGTGACCCAGACCCGGCGGCACACCGCGGTGGCCGCGCTGCTGCGCACCCCGCACGTGGTGCTGGCGGTCAACAAGATGGACCTGGTCGGCTTCGCCGAGGACCGGTTCGCCGAGATCGACGACGAGTTCCGCCGCCTGGCGGGTTCGCTCGGGGTCCCCGACGTGCGGTCCATCCCGTTGTCGGCGCTGCGCGGTGACAACGTCGTCGACGCCTCGACCGAGATGCCCTGGTACACCGGGCCGACCTTCCTGCAACACCTGGAGCGGGTGGACCTCGACGAGGACCTGACCGCCCTGCCGGCCCGGCTGCCGGTGCAGTACGTGCTGCCCGACGGGTCGCTCGCCGGTCAGCTCGTCGCCGGTCAGCTCCGCCTGGGGCAGCAGGTCCTGGTGACGCCGGCCGGCCGGCCGGCGGTGGTCACCGCCATCCAGCGGCTCGGCACGCCGATCGAGTACGCCCGCGCCGGCATGTCGGTCAGCGTGAAGCTCGACGGGGAGGGCGAGGTGGGACGCGGCGACATGATCGTCGCGGCGGACCGGATCCCGACGACGACCCGGCAGGTCACCGCGACGCTGTGCCACGTCGCCGAGCGTCGGCTCGGCGAGGGCGCCCGGGTCCTCGTCCAGCACCAGACCCGGGTGGTCGATGCGACGGTGACGTCGATCGTCGACCGCCTCGACCTGGCCACCCTGGAGCACACCCCGAACTCCGACCCGCTGGCGGTCAACGACATCGCGACCGTGGTGCTGGACCTCGACGAGCCGATCGCCGCGGACCCGTACCGCCTCATCCGGGGCACCGGGTCGCTGCTGCTCATCGACCCCGCCGACGGGGCGACCCTCAGTGCCGGCCTGGTGGGTCCGGCTTTCCGATGAATCAACCGAAGGATGTACGACGGTGCCCGAAGTGAACCGAATCCTGGTGGACATGTTCGTCGACCCGGTCTGCCCGTGGGCGTGGCTGACGTCCCGGTGGCTGCTCGACGCCGAGCGGCAGCGCCCGATCGACGTACGGTTCAAGATCATGAGCCTGTCCGCGCTCAACGAGGGACGGGCCGACATCGACGCGTTCTACCAGCGCAACATCGGACCGTGGCGGCGGCCGGTGCGGGTGCTGATGGCGGCCGAGCAGCAGCACGGGCCGGACGCCGTCCGGTCGCTCTACGACGCCATGGGCACCCGCCGGCACGTCAAGGGCCAGTCGTACGGGCCGGCCCTGTACAAGGCGGCGCTCACCGAGTGCGGGCTGCCCGCCGAACTGGCCGACGCGGCGGACGACGCCGGGTTCGACGACGCGGTACGCAAGAGCCACCAGGCGGGGATGCAGCCGGTCGGGCTGGACGTCGGCACCCCGACGATCCACGTGCACGTCCCCGGCGGCGACCCGGTGGCGCTGTTCGGCCCGGTGGTCACCCCCGCCCCGCGTGGCGAGGACGCCGCCCGACTCTGGGACGGCTTCCTGCTGGTCGCCCAGACGCCCGGGTTCTACGAGCTCAAGCGCAGCCGCACGAGTGGCCCGCAGACCCGCTGACGACCGGCCGGGGCGGTGCCATCTCCACCGATGGCACCGCCCCGGCGTTTTCCGCAGAGAAGGTGACCGTTCCGACATGCAGGAGCCGTCTGTGCCCAGGATCGGTGACGAGGTGGTCCGCCGCTACCTCGCCCGCCTGGACGAGCCCGGCCGGCCCAGGGTGAACCTGGCGACGCTGGTCCGGTTGCACGAGCGTCACGTCCGGCGGGTTCCGTACCACAATCTCGACATCCAGTTGGGGCTGCCCACCGACGTCGACCCGGCCGGCAACGCCGCGCGGCTGGCCGGCGGCGACGCCGGCTACTGCTTCCACCTCAACGGCGCGTTCGCCGCCCTGCTGGCCGCGCTGGGGTTCGACGTGACCCTGCACCGGGGCCAGGTGAAGAAGGCGCCGTCGCTGCCCGACGGCGTGCAGTTCGCCAACCACCTGACCATGACCGTCCTGCTGGAGGGCCGGCGCTGGTTCGTCGACGTCGGCCTCGGTGACGGGCTGCTGGGTCCGGTGCCGTTACGTCCCGGCGTGGTCCGGCACCCGCCGCTGACCTTCGCCTTCGCCGAGGCGGCGTGGGGGTGGCGGTTCACCCACGACCCCCGCGGGTCGTTCACGGTGATGGACTGGGAGGACCGGCCGGCCCGGCCGCAGGACTTCGTCGCCGCCCACCAGCTGCTCTCGACGGCGTCGACGTCCACCTTCGTCCGCCGGTTCATCGTCACCAACCGGGGCCCGGGTGAGGTGGTGTGGTCGCTCGTCGACCGCCTGCTGACCCGCATCGACGGCGACGGCGTGCACCGGCGGGCGCTGACCACCTTCGACCAGTGGCGTCGGGAGTTGGAGGAGACGTTCCTCCTGCGGCTCGACGACCGGCACACCGCCGGGCTGCGGCTGCTGTGGCAGCGGTTGCCGCAGCACCCCGGCATCCCCACGGGTTGACCCCGCTCCCCGGACAGGAGACGACATGCAGATCAGCACCGGCCCCGACGGCGTGCCGCGCTGCGGTTGGTGCACCGGCACCCCCGTCTACGTCGCGTACCACGACGACGAGTGGGGGCGTCCCGTGCACGGCGACGCCCCGCTCTTCGAACACCTGGCGCTGGAGGCGTTCCAGGCGGGGTTGTCGTGGTCGACGATCCTGCACAAGCGGGAGGCCTTCCGGTCGGCCTTCGACGGCTTCGACCCGGAGACGGTCGCCGGCTACGGCGACGCCGACGTGGACCGGCTGCTCGCCACCGATGGGATCGTGCGCAACCGGGCCAAGATCGAGGCGACGATCGGCAACGCCCGGCTCGTCGTCGCGCTGGCCGGCGGCCTCGACGCCCTGCTGTGGTCGTACGCGCCGGACGCGGTCCGGCCCCGGCCCCGCTCCACCTCGGAGGTGCCGGCCCGGACCGCCGAGTCGACGGCGATGGCGCGGGAGCTGAAGCGGCGCGGGTTCCGGTTCATCGGCCCGGTCGGCGCGTACGCGATGATGCAGTCGACCGGGATGGTCGACGACCACCTGGCGGGCTGCCACCTGGCCGTGGACGGCTGAACCCGCTGCGGGTGCGGCCCCACCGTCGGCGACGGTGGGGCCGCACCCGGCCGTGTCCTCACGCCGCGACGCCCAGCAACCGCTGCATCGTCGGCAGGTCCCCGCGCAGGTCCTGGGTGGGGCACCGGTGGACGATCCGGCCCCGGACCATCACCGCCGCCTCCTCGGTCACCCCGAGGGCCAGGTGCAGGTCGTGCTCCACGAGCAGCAGCGTCAACCCTTCCCGCACCACCACCCGCAGCGCCTCGGCCACCTGGTCGACGACGATCGGCGCCAGCCCCTCGGACGGCTCGTCCATCAGGACCAGCCGTGGGTCGGTGGCCAGGGCCCGGCCGATGACGAGCATCTGCTGCTCCCCACCGGAGAGCTGCCCGGCGAGGTGCCGTCGGCGTTGCGCCAGGCGGGGGAACAACTCGTAGACCCGCCCAGTCGGCCAGGTCCGGCCGCCGTGCCGGGTGGCCAGGGCCAGATGCTCGTGCACCGTCAGCGTCGGCCACACCCGCCGTCCCTGCGGCACCAGCGCCACCCCGGCGCGGGCGAGCCGGTCGGCCCGCCAGCCGGTGACGTCCCTACCGTCCAGCAGCACCCGGCCACCGGTGGGCCGCAGCAGCCCGGCGAGAGTGGACACGAGGGTGGTCTTGCCGACCCCGTTGCGGCCCAGCAGGGCCAACGCCCGCCCGGCGGGCAGGTCGAGATCCAGCCCGTGCAGCACCTGCCCCTGCCCGTAGCCGGCGGACAACTCACGCACCGCCAGGTTCACCGTGCACCTCCTCCATCCGGCCGCCGAGGTACGCCTGCTGCACCTCGGGGCTGCGCCGCACCTGCTCGGGCGTGCCGCTGTGCAGCACGGTGCCGAGGTGCAGGACGCTGACCCGGGTCGCGACGTCGAAGACGACGTCCAGGTCGTGCTCGACGAACACGATCGTCACGGTGGGTGGCACGCCGCGCAGCAGCTCCACCAGCCCACCCCGTTCCTCGCCGGACATGCCGGCCGCCGGCTCGTCCAGCAGCAGCAGCTGCGGCCTCGCCGCGAGCGCCACCGCGATCTCCAACCGCCGGCACTGGCTGTACGACAGCGCCGCCACCGGCACGTCCGCCTGGTCGGCCAGGCCGACCGGGGCGAGCGCGGCGGCCACCTCGGCGCGGCGGTGCCGGTCGGTGTGCCGGGCCAGCACCCGGCCACCGGTCAACGCCAGGGCCACGTTCTGCGCGGCGGTCAGCGAACCCAGCAGGGTGGAGTGCTGGAAGCTGCGCCCGATGCCCGCGCGGGCCCGTCGGTGGACCGGGTCCCGGGTGACGTCGCGGCCCCGGTAGTGGACGGTGCCGTCGGACGGGCGTTCCTCCCCGGCGATCAGCTTGAGCAGGGTGCTCTTGCCGGCGCCGTTGGGCCCGATGAGCGCGTGCCGCTCCCCGGCGGCCACCGTCAACCGCACCCCCCGCAGGACGCTCAGCGCGCCGTAACGGTGGTGCACGTCGTGGCAGCGGAGCACGTCGATCATGACGCGGCCCTCCTCAGCCGGATCCGGGCGATCCCCGTGGGCAGCAGGTAGACGACGAGCACGAACAGCAGCCCCAGGGCCAGCGGGCCGTGCCCGTCGAGGGTCGCGCCCAGCGAGTCCCGGACGACGATGACCAGGGCCGCGCCGAGGCAGGGCCCCCACCAGGAGCCGGTGCCGCCGATCACCACGGCCAGCAGGGCGAGCGCGGAGGTCTCGAAGCCGGCGTCGGCGGGGGTGACCAGCCGCTGCTGGGCGGCGAGGAGCCCGCCGGCCAGCCCGGCGACGGCACCGGCGAAGACGAACGCCCCGAGCTTGATCAGCGTGGTCCGGTACCCCAGCGCCCGCATCCGGTCCTCGCTGTCGCGGATGCCCCGCAGCGCCACCCCGGTGGCGGAGGTGGCCGCCAGGCGCAGGGCGAGCAGCCCGACGAGGAAGAAGGCCAGCACGTACCAGTAGGTCGTCGCGGGCTGGTCGAGGACCAGGCCCGACAGCGTCGGCGCCGGTACGCCGTACAGGCCGTTGGAGCCGCCGGTGACCGACTCCCAACTGTCGGCCGCCTGCTGGGTCAGCTCCCCGACCGCCAGGGTCAGCATGAGGAAGAAGACCCCGCCCGCCCGGACGGCGACCGCCCCGGCGACCAGCGCCACCAGGGCGGCGGCGGCCATCCCGACCAGGAGCGCCGGCACGCCCGACGTCACGTGCAGGGCGCTCCAGGCCGCCGCGTACGCGCCGACGCCGAAGAACGCGGCGTGCCCGAGCGACGGCAGCCCGACGACGCCGACCAGCAGGTTGAGGCTCGCCGCGAGCAGCCCGAAGACGAGGATGCGGGTCAGCGTCGTCGTCGCGTACGGGGCGAGGTAGAGCGGGGCGGCGGCCAGCAGCAGGGTGCCGGCGGCCACGCCGGCCGTCGTCCGGACGGCGGGACGCAGCCGGGGACCGGTGGCGGTGCGGGCCGGGGCCAGGGTTGTCATCGTCGTCCTCCCGGGGCGAGGGTGAACAGGCCGCGCGGCCGGACGACGAGCACCGCCGCGAGCGTGCCGAAGAGCAGGAAGGAGGCCAGGCCGGGCAGCACCGCCCGGCCGACGGACTCGACCTGGCCGAACAGCAGCGCGGCGATCAGCGGCCCCCGGATGGAGCCGAGCCCGCCGACCACCACGACCACCAGGGCGAGCACCAGGATGGTGGTGTCCAGCCCCGGACGGGCGTGGTAGATGGGTGCGCCGAGCAGCCCGGCGAGGGTGGCCAGCACCGAACCCAGCACGAATACGCCGCCCCGGACCAGGCGCGGGTCCACCCCGACGGCGGCGACCATGTCCCGGTCGCCGACGGTGGCGCGGAACAGCGCGCCGAGCGAGGTGCGCTCCACGGTCCAGTACACGGCGGCGGCGAGCAGGGCGGCGACCCCGACCAGGGCGAGCCGGTAGCTGGGGTAGCTCCAGCCGGCGACGGTCACGGTGCCGGCCAGACCGGCCGGTGGTTCGGTGGCGCGGACGTCGTCGCCGAACAGCGCGGACAGGATGTCGGCGGCCACCAGGGCGATGCCGAGGGTGAGCAGCGCCTGTTCGAGGTGGGAGCGGCGGGACAGCGGCGCGGTCAGCAGGGACAGCAGGCCACCGGCGGCGGCCCCGAACACGACGACGGCGACGACCGCCCGGCCCAGCGACGGCCAGGTCTGCTGCTCACCGCCGATCCACCAGGCCAGGTAGGCGCCGGTGAGGAACAGCGCCCCGTGGGCGAGGTTCAGCACGTCCATCATGCCGAAGATCAGGGACAGGCCGGCGGCGGTGATGAACAGCAGCAGCCCGATGGCCAGCCCGTTCACCATCGCGGTCAGCGCGATCTGCGCGGTGGGCATCGTGATGCTCCGTCCGCTGGCCCGGTCAGGCCTGCGGGTCGAGCGGACCGAGGTCCTCGACCACGCCGTTGACCGGTGCGCCGCCCCGGGTCTGCACCCGGCGCAGGTAGAAGTTCTGCCGGGGCGACTGCTCCACGAACGACCACGGGCCGCGCGGGCTGTCGGTGATGACGCCGACCGAGCCGAGCGCCCCGGCGAGGCTGTCGCCGTCGACGGCCCCGGCCTGCGCGACGGCGCGGGAGAGCACCTCGGCGGCGTCCCACGCCTGCACCGCGTAGGCGGTGGGGGCGGCGTCGTAGGCGGCGCGGAACGCCTGCCCGAACGCCGTGTTGGCGGGGTTGTCCAGTTCGGAGGTGTAGTGCAGCGTCGACAGCACCCCGTCGGCCGCCGCGCCCTGCGCGGTGAGCACCCCGCCCTCGACGAGGAACCCGGAGGCGTACAGCGGGATGGTGCGGGAGAGCCCGAACTGGGCGTACTGCTTGACGAAGGCCACCGACTCGGCCCCGCCGAAGAAGCAGAACGTGCCCTGGGCGCCGGAGGACTGGATGCGGCTGAGGAACGGCTGGTAGTCCTGGGTCTTGCCGAACGGCGGCTGGCTCCGGCCGACGATGGTGCCCCCACCGGCCCGGTAGGCGTCGCTGAACCCCTTGATCGCCTCGGTGCCGGCGACGTAGTCGGGGGCGATGGCGTAGACCCGGCGTACGCCGCTGGCGGCCAGGTGGCGTCCCATCGCGGCGGCGACCTGGGCGTTGGTGAACGAGGTACGCCAGATGTAGGGGCTGCGGTTGGCGCCGGTGATGGCCCCCGCGCCCGCGTTGGCGATGACCAGCAGCCGGCGGGCGCTGGTGACGAGGTCCCGGACGCCGAGCGCGGTGGCCGAGCTGACGATGCCGACCAGCACGTCGACCCGGTCGTTCTGGAGCAGCTTCTGCACCGCCGGCACGCCGGTCTGCGGGCCCTCGCCCTCGTCGGCGACGACGGTGGTGACCCGGCGACCGCCGAGCCGGCCGTCGTGCTGGCGCAGCCAGAGGTCCCAGCCCCGTTGGATGTCCACGCCCAGCGGGGTGTAGACCCCGGCCTGGGGGATGACGAGGCCCACCTTGACGGTGTTGCTGTCGCCGCCGCTGGCGGCGGTGGCGCCGAGGCTGCTGCCGCAGCCGGTGAGGCCGGCGACGCCGAGGCCGGCGGTGATGCCGAGGAATGTCCTGCGGTTGATTCCGGTCATGGCTTGACTCCCGAACGTATCGAGCAGGATTGGTGGCCTGAAGGTATGGCCGGCCGTCGGGGGCGGCCAGTGCCACATCGCCGCCCGGTCCGGAACCACTCCGCCGCCGGCCGGACCCGTTCCCGGGCGGCGGCGATTGGCCCCGTCGGGCGACGTCAAGTGGCCGTTTTCCGCGCCGCCGGGCCGTGGCACGCTGCTGGACGCCGTCCGGTCCGGACAGGTGGGGAGCCGGCGTGCGCGCGTACGGCCGGCGGGACGGTTCCGCCGACGGCGCGCACCCGGGCTCCGGCCTTCCCGGGTGCCGGTCGGCGCGTCCGCCCGGACGGCACCCGGCGTCGACCGTCTAATGGGCGGTGCGCCCCGCCGCGGGCGTCGTGCCCGCTGACCCGGAGGGAACCGACAATGCTGACACCCGAGCAGGTACGGGAGTTCGCTCTCGCGATGCCGGAGGCGGTGGAACAGGAGACGTGGGGCCATCCCACGTTCCGGGTGCGCGACCGCATCTTCGCCAGCACCTCCGCCGACGGCGTGGTGGCGATCATCCGGGCCTCCAAGGAGGACCAGGCCGAGCTGATGGCGGCCGACCCGGACACCTACGACCCGGCGGACTACTTCGGCCGGTACGGCTGGGTCCGCGCCCAGCTCGCCTCGGCCGACCCGGACGAGATCCGGGAGCTGGTGGTGGAGGGCTGGCGGCGGGCGGCGCCGAAGCGGCTGGTGGCGCGGTACGACGGCGGGCCCGCCCGGACCCCGGGGCGGTGACCGGGTGGCCGCGATCATCCTGGGCTGGAACCCGCAGCGGTGGAACGGGTGGACGCCGAGCTACGAGGAGCTGACGCCGTCGGTCTCCGCGCAGCGCACGTTGGCCGGGTCGTGGACGGTGGGCCGCCGGGTGAACATCCCGGTGGGTGCGGACGCCTGGCTGTTGATGCAGGGCCGCCACCGGGGCCTGGTCGGGCACGGCGTGGTGACCCGCGCCCCGTATCCCGGCCCGCACGACCGGGACCCGTCGGCGACGACGAACTACGTGGACGTCGCCTGGGACGGGCTGCTGCCGGTGGCGCGGCGGATCGTCCCGGAGGTGCTGATGATGGAGGCGTTCGGGGTCGCCTGGGGCTATGTGTTCAGCTCGGGCACCGGGGTGCCGGCCGCCGCCGAGGCGCAGGTCCACCAGCTCTGGCAGCGGCACGCCCTGGACTGATCCGTGGGGGGCCGGCCCCGGCGGCACGCGCACGGCGTGCCACCGGGCCGGCCCCCACGGTGTTCAGCGGCCGACCGGCACGGGTTCGGCGGCCGGCGTCAGCGTCTCGTCGCCCGACGCGGCGCGGGTGGCCAGCAGCGGTCCGGCCATCGCGGTGGTCACCAGGGCCATGATGACCATCATGGTGAACATCTGTCCGTCGAGGACGCCGAGGGAGACGCCGATGTTGAGCACGATCAGCTCGGTCAGTCCCCGGGTGTTCATGAGCACGCCCAACCGGCGTGCCTGCGGCCAGGACAGGCCGAAGGCGCGGGCGGGCAGGGTGGCGCCGGCCATCTTGCCGACGCAGGCGACCAGGATGATGGCGGTGAGTTCGAGCAGGTTGGTCAGGCTCAGCGCGGCGATGTCGACGCTCAGCCCGGTGACGATGAAGAAGACCGGCAGCAGGACCAGGCCGATGTTCTCGAAGGGCACCCGGACGTGCTTGATCAGCGCCTCCGCGGGCTGGCGGGGCATGACGAACCCGAACGCGAAGGCCCCGAAGATGGCGTGGATGCCGATCCAGGTGGTCGCGTAGGAGGACAGGAAGACGCCGGCGGCGGTGATGGCCGCGAGCTGGTAGGTGTTCGGGCCGACCCGGCGGATCAGGGCGGCCAGGCCGGGGCGGACGGCGAAGGCCATCACCGCGACGTACCCGGCGGACATGAGGACCACCTGGGCGAGGTCGGTGGCGTCCCGGGCGGTGGCGACCGCGGCGACCACCGCCAGGATGCACCAGGCCAGCACGTCGTCGATGGCGGCGCTGGCCAGTGCCAGCACGCCGACCTGGGTGTGGGTGAGGCGGCGGTCGCGCAGGATGCGGGCCAGGACGGGGAACGCGGTGATGGCCATGGCGGCGCCGAGGAAGAGGGCGAACGCCAGGAACGGCACGGACTTGCCGGCGATGGTGGCGTGTCGGGGGTAGATGAGGCCGGCCAGGCCGACGCCGAGGGTGAAGGCGAGGGCGATGGAGCACACCGACACCGACAGGGTGAGGCTCTTGCGCCGGGAGACCATGCGCCGGTCGAACTCCCACCCGATGAGGAACATGAACAGCAGGAGGCCGACCTGCGAGATGGCCGACAGGTACGGCCGGGCGGCGGCGGGGAAGAGCAGTGCGGTCAGGTCGCCGGGGAGCAGGCCGAGCAGGCTGGGGCCCAGCGCGATGCCGGCGACGATCTCGCCGATCACCACGGGCTGCCCGAGCCGCCGGGCGATTCCGCCGAACAGGTGGGCTACCAGCAGGACGAGGGCGATGTCGGCCATCACGATTGCCACGGTGAGTTCGGCCGGGGTGGCTACGGACTTCATGAGATCTCCGGATCTGAGCGGGAGAGGGCTGGTCCGCCGGCCGGCGCCGTTAATGCGGGGCCCGCGCGGGTCACCGACCGTAGCAGCGGATTCTGCCGCCCGACATGTCCATGTCCGACGGATCAGGGGTGCCATTTGCCGGCCCGGTCGCGGTGCGCGGGGGGTTGGTGGGAAACGCGACCGGCGGGTGTGTCACCGCCGTTTACGGCCGGCTCTCCTGGCGGTCACCGGGTTAAATGCGGAAAGCTGACTCGTAACTGGCCGGTCAGGTTGCCGACACCGGCTGGTTAACGCGAAATGGTGCATTCCAGCGATCGGTTCCCGATGATGGGTGTCTATAGCGGGGCCTTTTCGAGGCCATTTGGTCACCTGCCGTGACGGTATGATCACCGCATGACATCAATGCTGGACAGCGGCCTGTCCAGTGGCACTGTCTGCGGGCAAAAAATGGCTCTGGTTGCCCCGCAACCGGTGGGTTAGCCTTCCTGACGTTCCGTCCCTCCGGCGACACAGAGAGTGCAACCATGACACGTTCGTCAGCCCTCGGCGGTCATTGCGGTCGGTCCGGGGCGGTCCTGTCCGGCAGCCAGCGGGGGCGGGCCGAGAGGTGACCAGACTGCTGCATGTCAAGGCCACTCCGACCGGCCCGCGAAGCCGCTCGGCCGCCGTCGCCGAGGCGTTTGTCGACGCATTCCTCGAGTGCCACCCGCAGGCGGCAGTCGACGTGCTGGACCTTTCCGCGACCACCCTGCCCCCGGTGGGGGCGGTCGCGGTGGCGGCCAAGAAAAACGCCATCTCCGGTGCCACCGGCTCCGCCGATGAGGCGATGTCGTGGCAACAGACCCGGGAACTCGTACGCCGGTTCACCGATGCTGACCACTATCTGTTTTCCGTGCCGATGTGGAACTTCGGAATCCCCTACCTGCTCAAGCACTTCATCGATATCGTCACCCAGCCGGGGCTGACGTTCCGCCTCGATCCGCGACACGGTTACCAGGGCCTGCTCACCGGCCGCCGGGCCTGTGTCGTCTACACCAGCGGCGTCTACACCCCCGGGTGTCCGCCGGAGTTCGGCGTCGACTTCCAGTCGACGTACCTCAACTACTGGCTGCGCACCATCGGCGTCGACCCGGTGATCGAGGTCGCGCTGCGGCCCACCGACTTCACCCGTTCCCTGGCCGCGGACCTCGACCGCGCCCGCGAGGACGCGCGCAAGGCCGCCCACACCATCTGACCACACCACCGGCCGACGACCCGTCGGCCCGTGCCACAGGAGGGAAGAAGCATGTCCGTCTGGTTCGTCACCGGCGCCTCGCGGGGCTTCGGCCTGGAGATCGTCCGGCAGTTGCTGGAGCGCGGCGAGCAGGTCGTCGCCACGGCGCGCAACACCAGCAGCCTGGCCGAGCTGTCCTACCCCGACCGGCTGCTCGTGGTCCCGCTCGACGTCACCGACCAGTCCCAGGCCGACCGGGCGGTGCTCGCCGCGGTGGAGAGCTTCGGCGGCATCGACGTGCTGGTCAACAACGCCGGCCGGGGCCTGCTCGGCGCCGTCGAGGAGGCCACCGACGCCGAGACCCGGGCGGTGTTCGACACCAACGTCTTCGGCCTGCTGAACGTCACCCGCAGCGTGCTGCCCGTGCTGCGGCGTCAGCGCCGGGGCCGGATCATCAACATCAGCTCGGTCCTCGGCTTCAGCGCCAAGATGGGCTGGGGCGTCTACGCGGCGACGAAGTTCGCGGTGGAGGGGCTCAGCGAGGCCCTGCGGGTGGAGCTGGAGCCGGTCGGCGTCCAGGTGTGCCTGGTGGAGCCCGGCCTGTTCCGGACCGACTTCCTCGACCCCTCGTCGTTGCGCTTCGCCGGCCGCGAGTTCCCGGAGTACGCCGAGACCTCCGGGCGGGTCCGCGCCTGGTCGGTCGGGCACAACCACGCGCAGGCCGGCGACCCCGCGCGGGCGGCGGCGGCCATCATCGACCTCGGCGGCAACCCGCAGCCGCCGTTCCGGCTCCCGCTCGGGGTGGACTCCGTGCAGCGCGTCGGCGAGAAGCTGACCGAGGTGTCGCAGGAGCTCGCGGCCACCCGCGAGATCGGGCTGTCGATGTCCTACCCGGAGCCCGCGGTCGCCGCCCACTGAGGCGGTCCGGGCCCATCCACCAGACGATCGGCGAGGAGCGAGCATGAACACGATGACCACGGCGGTGGCGTCGAGCCGCGTCGAGACCTTCGACGAGCGGCTCCGGCGGCTGCTGCGATGGCACTTCGACCCTCAGACCGGCTCGCCGTTCTGGCTGCGCCAGCGCGGGCTGCTCGACTTCGATCCGCTACGCGACATCGACGGGGCCGCCGACCTGGTGCGGTTCCCGGATCTCACCGACCAGTTGCGGCACGTCCCGGTCGGCGACCTGATCCCGCGCGGCCTGACCGGCACCGGCTTCCGGGTGTACGAGTCGGGCGGGACCAGCGGCGCGCCCAAGCGCATCATCGACCGCGACTACCGGCGTCGGCTGCTCACCTGGGCGATGCAGCGGCTGCGGGCGCACCACATCGCCGACCCGGCGCACTGGCTGCACCTCGGCCCGAGCGGGCCGCACGTCTTCGCCTACGACTGCGCCCGCTACGCCGCCCTGGGCAACGGCCTGTTCCACACGGTCGACTTCGACCCGCGCTGGGTCAAGAAGCTGGTGGCGGCGGGGGAGGCCGACACGGTCAAGCGGTACGTACGGCACCTGCTGGACCAGGCGGCCGAGGTGCTGCGGTCGCAACCGGTCAAGGTGCTCAGCACGACGCCCCCGCTGATCGAGGCGATCTGCGCCGACCCGGAGCTGCACGCGGCCGTCGAGCGGACCGTCGAGACGATCATCTGGGCCGGCACCTCGTTCAGCCCGGAGAGCCTGCGTCAGGTGGAGGAGGTGTTCTTCCCGGACACGACGATCGTGGGCATCTACGGCAACACCCTGATGGGGGTGGCCCCGCAGCGGCCCCGGCAGCCCGACGACCGGCACCTGTGCGTGTTCGAGCCGTACGCCGAGGCGGTCTGGATCGACGTGGTCGACGACGACGGCGCGGTGGTCGACTACGGTCAGCGTGGCCGGGTCCGGCTGAGTCTGGTCAGCGACGAGATGTTCCTGCCCAACGTCATCGAGCGGGACACCGCCGTGCGGGTGGAGCCCGTCGGCGACGCCACGGTCGACGGCCTGGCCGAGGTCGGCACCGTGGCCGAGGTGGGCGACGTCCGGGTGATCGAGGGGGTGTACTGAGTGGACGGCATCGTGGTGGAGCCGATCGTCTGCGGCCGGCCGGTGCGCAGCCTCGACCGGGCCCCGCTCGCCGACGTCCGGGGCGACCTGCTGGGCGAGGTGGGGACGGCGCCCCGGTTGATGGCCGTCGGGGCGGTGACCCGGGCCCGGCGGGCGGCCGACGGCGCTCCGGTCGGGCACGACCTGCTGCTGCGGGCCGCCGACCTGTTCGCCACCGCCGACCTCGACGGGGAGACCCCGCAGGAGTACGAGCGGCGGGTCGCGCTCGCCGCCGGCCTGCCCCGGGTGACCGTCCGCAACGCCGTGGCCGACATCGTGCGCAGCCTCACCCACCTGCCCGCCACCACCCGGGCCGAGCTGCCCGGCACCCGGCTCGGCGACGGCTACGACACGGCCTGGGTGCCGGCCGGTCGGCTCTTCACGGCCGTGATGGCCAGCAACCACCCGGCCCCCAACGACTCGTGGCTGCACGCGCTGGCGTTGGGCTACAGCGTGCTGGTGCGCCCCGGCACCCGGGAGCCCTTCACCGCCCGCCGGTTGACCCTCGCCCTGCTCGCCGCCGGCCTGGCGGAGCACCGGATCTCCTTCCTGCCGTGCGAGCGCGCGGTGGGGGAGTACCTCCTGGAGGCCGCCGACCGGGGCATCGTGTACGGCGGCAGCGACGCCGTACGGCGGTGGGCCGACAGCGCGACGGTCACCACCCGGGGGCCGGGGCGCAGCCGGGTCCTGCTCGACCGGCCGCTGACCGACGAGGTTCTCGACCATCTCACCGTCAGCGCGGCGCACGACGGCGGAACCCGGTGCAACAACATCTCCCTGGTGCTGACCACCGGCGATCCCCGGCAGGTGGCCGCCGCGCTCGCCGCCCGCTTCGACGCGTTGGCCAGCCCGGAGGTGTCGGCCCCCGACGCCACCCTGCCCGTCGTCGACGCCGCCCGCGCCGAGGGCCTGCGCCGGCAGCTCGCCGGGCTGACCTCGGGCGGGGCGGTGGTGCACACGGCGGCCGGCGTGGACCCGCTGGTGCGGCTGCCGGACGGGTCGCACCGGCCGCTGCCCACCGTGCTGTCCACGGACGACGTGCGGCATCCGGCGGTGGGTGTGGAGCTGCCGTTCCCGTTCGTCGTGGTGGCGCCCTGGCGGCGTACGGACGGCACCGCCGCCCTCGGTGACGCGCTGGTGCTCAACCTGCTGACCGACGACGCCGACCTGCGGGCCGCCGTGGTGGCCGATCCGAGCGTCCGCAAGGTCACGTGCGGGCTGACCCTACCCTGGGACAGCACGCCCGGGATTCCGCACGAGGGCAACCTGTCGCTGTTCCTGCTGAAGTCCAAGGGCGTCGTCTCGACCGGAGCGAGGGATCATGCGTTGGCTTGAGGAGTTGCTCTCCGACGGCTGGTGGGCCACCGGCCAGGCGGTGCGGTTCCAGCTGCCCAACCAGAGCGAGTCGTCGATCACCTACGGCGACCTGCTGCGCCAGGCGGCGACGCTGGCCGGCCGGATCGGCGAGCCGGGTGACGGCGCGCAGACCCGGCTGGCCATCCTGACCATGGGCAGCGCGGAGGGGCTGGTCGCGCTGATCGCCGGGCTGATCGTCGGCGCGGTGGTGATCTCGACGCCCATCCAGACGCCGAGCCCCTGGTCGGCGGACCTGCTGGGCGATCCGGACGTGGTGCTGACCGACGCGACGGGCGCGGCGGTGTTGCAGTGTCACGAGCGGCTGACCGGGGCACGTCCGCGCTACCGGGTGCTCGGCGTCGACCTGACCGAACCGGCCAAGGCCAGCGTCCGGCCGGACATCTGCGCCGACCAGGACGACGTCTGCAAGATCGCCTATCTGGACCCGGGCCGCTCGCCGCTGGTGGTGGGGCTGACCGGGTTCGCGCTGGACTCCGCCGTCCGGCAGCCGGAACGCCGGCCGGTGGTGGCGGCGGGTGGGCTCGGCAGCCTCACCGGCCAACTGGCCAGCTACCGGACGCTGGCCGCGGGTGGCGTCGTCGACCTGACCACCTCGCGTCCGGCGGGACGGTCCATTCTGGACGCGGCGATGCCGGTGACCCTGCCGCGCCGGCCGGAGGGCCGGACGGCCGACTCCAGCACCACCTTTCCGTACATCGTGGACAACGCGGCCCAGTTGGACAAACTTGTGTCGGGAATCGTCCTACCGGCCGGGTCCGTCGCGCTTCCGTCAGTAGCTAAGTTGTAGGCATGGTCATTTCCGTTTCTTGAGCCGCCTCGGTCGGGAGATGGATCGTCAGCGCGGCCGGGCACACATGCAATCCCGGCCGCGCCCGATCGGGCAAGGACAAATGCATGCCACGTGAGTCTCCCGCCCTGCCGGGAAGCGGTTTCCTCATCGACCGTCATTCATCGGCGCCGCTCTACCAACAGTTGTACGAACAGTTACGGTGGAGCATCGAGGCGGGTCAACTCACCCCGGGCACCCGACTGCCGGCCACCCGTACCCTGGCCAAGGAGTTGGGGGTTTCCCGCAACACCGTGCTGGTGGCCTACGACCGGCTGCTCGCCGAGGGCTACCTCGACGGCCGGGTGGGTTCCGGCACCCGGGTGGCCACCCGGCAGAGCGTGCGGGAGATGGAGTCCCAACTGCCCCGGCCGGCCGCCAAGACCCCCCTGCGGATCACCCGGGCCGCCCGCCGGATGGCCGAGGCGGCGGCCTACTTCACCCCGGCGCACGACCAGCTGCGCTACCCGGACCGGCCGTTCACCCTCGGCATGCCCGCCCTGGACCTCTTCCCGTCGAAGGTCTGGGGCCAGATCATGTTCAGCAAGTCGCACCAGCTCACCAGCGCCCTCTACACCCACCGCGACCCGGCCGGCTACTGGCCGCTGCGCAAGGGCATCGCGGCCATGCTGGGGCTGATGCGGGGCGTCCGGTGCACCCCGGAACAGGTGATCATCCAGCCGAGCGCCCAGATCGCCGTGCACGTGATGGCCCTGACCCTGCTCGAACCGGGGGAGAAGGTGCTGGTCGAGGACCCGGGCCTGCAGGCCATCCGGGGCGCCCTGCACTCCGCCGGCGCGGACACCTGCCCCGTCCCGGTCGACGC
The DNA here is from genome assembly GCF_015354745.1 of Micromonospora sp. S-DT3-3-22. Taxonomy (NCBI): domain Bacteria; kingdom Bacillati; phylum Actinomycetota; class Actinomycetes; order Micromonosporales; family Micromonosporaceae; genus Micromonospora; species Micromonospora sp. S-DT3-3-22. Next base: position 38,401 of record NZ_JACGMO010000006.1, on the reverse strand, counting down.
CGAGGGCATGTGCGTGGCCGTGGGCCAGGCCCGCCACCCGGACGCGCGGATGGCCGTGGTGACGCCCAACAACCAGTTCCCCCTGTCGGTGCGGATGTCCGCCGCCCGTCGGGCCGAGGTGCTCGCCTGGGCCCGGGACCGCGACGCCTGGATCATCGAGGACGACTACGACGGCGAGTTCTGGGCGGAGAATCCCGGCCCGCCGCTGCACCAGGGCGACGAGTACGGGCGCGTCATCTATGTCGGGACCTTCAGCAAGGTGCTGTTCCCCGGGCTGTGCCTGGCCTATCTGGTGGTCCCGCCGGATCTGGTCGACATCGTCACCGAGGTGCAGCGGGCGACGGTCAACTCGCTCAACATCCTCACCCAGGCGGCGCTCGCGGAGTTCATCGAGGCGAATCACCTCGCCCGGCACGTACGCCGAATGCGTGACGTCTACCGGGAACGCGGCGACATTCTCGTCGGCGCGCTGCGGGGCCGGCTCGACGGGTTCGTCACGATCGACACCGCGCCACGGGGCACCCATCTGGTCGCCAGCCTGCCCGACACCGCCGACGAACAACGCCTGGCCCGGCTGGGTCGGGAGGCGCGGTTGCGGGTCTATCCGCTGTCGTCGTTCGGCGACGAACTCGAAGGCATCGGGCGGGGCCTGGTCCTCGGTTACGCGGCCACCCCACCCGAGAAGATCCTCTCCGGCGTGACCCGCCTGACGACGGTTGTCGAGCAGTTTACCGGTCGTTCGCATTCGAACAGCCGGGCGGCATTGAGGAAGAGCGTATAAGTCGTTCGCCGGGGGCCAAAGGTCCATGTAGCCAAATAGTCAGGTGCCAATCCCAGTGGTACTAGCGAGATGGCAAACATGGCCCTGTGCCAATCGTCTCTTGCGCCTATACGGTCCGTACCGGATCGCGGCGCCTTCTTCGGTGACCGGGCCGCCCCGAAGAATACAGGGGGAGAGACTTCATGCCATCACCACGGCTTCTCGTACGGCGCCCCGAGGCGCCCACCATCGACAGCTGGAGCCCCGCCGGTTGGCGTACGCTGCCCATCGCGCAGCAGCCGACCTGGCCGGACCGGGACGAACTCGACGCTGTCGCCGACTACCTGTCCGGCCTGCCCGCGCTGACCGAGGTCGCGGAGATCAGGCGGCTGAGGGAGGACATCGCCCGCGCCAGCGTGGGTGAGGCGTTCGTGCTCCAGGCCGGCGACTGCGCCGAGCCGCTCGGCATGGCCGCCACCACCTCGGCACGGGCCAAACACCGGGCCATCACGGCCCTCGGCGAGCGCCTGGCCCGTGAGCTGCGCCGCCCGACCATCGGCGTGGGACGGCTCGCCGGCCAGTTCGCCAAGCCCCGCTCGGAGCCCTTCGAAGCGGTCGACGGCCAACTGCTGCCGGTGTTCCGCGGCCTGATGGTCAACGAGCCGGAGGCCACCGCCACCGCCCGCCAGGCCGACCCGTACCGGCTGCTGTCCTGCTACTACACCGCCCGCCAGGTGGTGGCGGAGCTGGCCCGCTCCGGCGGCGGCGTGCGGACCAGCCACGAGGTGCTGATCCTCGAGTACGAGCAGGCGCTGACCCGCCTCGACGAGGCCAGCGGCGAGTGGTTCCTGCGCTCGACGCACCTGCCCTGGGTGGGTGAGCGCACCCGCGCGGTGGACGGCGCCCACCTGCACTTCCTGGCGGGGCTCGGCAACCCGGTCGCGGTCAAGGTCGGTCCCAGCGCCACGGTCGACGAGGTGCTGCGGATCTGCGCCCTGCTCGACCCGCACCGCCGGCCCGGCCGGCTCACCCTGATCAGCCGGATGGGCCACCGGCAGATCGCCGACCACCTGCCGGCCCTGGTCCGGGCGGTGGCCGACGCCGGGCACCCGGTCGCCTGGATGTGCGACGCCATGCACGGCAACACCGTCCGCGGTGCCGGTGGGGTGAAGACCCGCCACCTGGACACCATCGTGGGCGAGTTGACCACGTTCGTCGAGGTGCTGCGCAGCCACGGCCGGGAGCCGGCGGGCCTGCACCTGGAGATCGCCGCGGACGACGTCACCGAGTGCGTCGGCGCGGGCGTGGTCGACGAGAGCCAGCTCGGCCGCGCCTACCGGTCGCTGTGCGACCCGCGGCTCAACCACGAGCAGGCCGACGCGGTCGTCGACGCGCTCGTCACCGCGATGCACCGCTGAACACCAGTCCCCACACACCTCGTGACCCGAGCGGAGGAGGCATCAGTGCGTACCCTGCTGGTCGACAACTACGACTCCTACACCTACAACCTGTTCCAGCTCATCGCCGTGGTCAACGGCGTCGAGCCCACCGTCGTCCGCCACGACGACCCGGCCGTGGCCACCCTGGATCTGCGCCGGTTCGACAACGTGGTCATCTCGCCCGGACCCGGCCGGCCCGACCGGGAGAAGGACTTCGGCTTCTCCGCACAGGTCATCGCGGAATCCCCGGTGCCGGTGCTCGGCGTCTGCCTGGGCCACCAGGGCATCGCCTCGGGGCACGGCGCGGCCGTGCACTCCGCGCCCGTACCCCGGCACGGGCACCTGGCGTCGATCACGCACGACGGGGACGGCCTGTTCACCGGCATCCCGCAGCGCTTCACCGCCGTGCGCTACCACTCGCTGTGCGTGTCGGACCTGCCCCCGGAACTGGTCGCCACCGCCTGGGCCGAGGACGGGGTGATCATGGGGCTGCGGCACGTGGACCGGCCGATGTGGGGGCTCCAGTTCCACCCCGAGTCGATCTGCACCGAGTACGGGCAGACCCTGCTCGGCAACTTCCGCGACCTGACCCGGGCCCACCAGGCCCGGGAGAGCATCCAGGTGGCCGCCCCGCCGCCCATCGCCGCGCCGACGCACCGGCTGCACGTGCGCACCCTCGGCTGGGAGACCGACGCCGAGCAGGCGTTCACCCGGCTGTTCCGGGACTCGACCCACGCCTTCTGGCTGGACAGCGCCCGGGTCGAGGAGGGACTGTCCCGCTTCTCCTACCTCGGCGACGCCTCCGGGCCGCTGTCCGAGGTGGTCCGCTACGACGTCGGCACCGGCGCGGTCGAGGTCGCCACGGCGGCCGACGCCCCGACCCGGGTGCCCGGCACCATCCTGTCCTACCTCCAGCAGCGGCTGGCCGGCATCCACCTCGACTCGTCGGCCCTGCCCACCGACCTGACCTGCGGCTACGTCGGCTACTTCGGCTACGAGCTGAAGGGCGACCTGGGTGCCGCCGGGCCGCACCGCGCCGACACCCCGGACGCGTACTGGATCTTCGCCGACCGGTTCGTCGCGGTCGACCACCGGGACCGGCAGACCTACCTGGTGGCCCTCTCCGACGGCAGCGAAGGCAGCGACGAGGCGGCGCAGGACTGGGTCGAGACCGTCGCCGAGCAGCTCACCGCCATCCCCGAGGCGGGACCGGTCACCCCGCTCACCCCGCCGCCGGTCGACACCACCTCGCTGGTCGCGTCGCTGGAACGGGACCGGGAGCAGTACCTGGCCGACATCGCCGCCTGCAAGCGGGAACTGGTCGCCGGGGAGAGCTACGAGATCTGCCTGACCAACGGGCTGCGCCTGCCGCGCCCCCGCGACGGGTTCGCCTTCTACCGGGCCATGCGCCGGTACAACCCCGCGCCCTACTCGGCCTACCTGCGGCTGGGCGACATCGAGGTGGCCTGCTCCTCCCCGGAGCGCTTCCTGCGGCTGACCGCCGACCGGGTGGTGGAGACCAAGCCGATCAAGGGCACCGCTCCCCGGCACCCCGACCCGACGGTCGACGCGGCGCTGCGCGACGAGCTGACCACCAGCGACAAGACCCGCGCCGAGAACCTGATGATCGTCGACCTGCTCCGCAACGACCTCGGCCGGGTGTGCGAGGTCGGCAGCGTCACCGTCCCCAAGCTGATGCAGACCGAGTCGTACGCGAGCGTGCACCAGCTCGTCTCGACCATCCGGGGCCGGCTGCGGGCCGAGGCCAGCGCCGTCGACTGCGTCGAGGCGTGCTTCCCCGGCGGCTCGATGACCGGGGCGCCGAAGCTGCGGACGCTGGAGATCATCGACGGGCTGGAGACCACCGCCCGGGGCATCTACTCCGGCTCGCTGGGCTTCCTGAGCTGCAACGGCACCGCCGACCTGAACATCGTGATCCGCACCGCGGTGCTGTCCGGCGACGGCATGCGGGTCGGCGCGGGCGGGGCCATCATCCTCGACTCCGATCCGGAGGGGGAGTTCGACGAGATGCTGCTGAAGGCCGCCGCCCCGTTGCGCGCGCTGCTCAGCGGCGGCTACCGGGAGGACGTCGATGTCTACCAGTGATCCGCTGTCGGTGTGCATCGTCGGCATGGGGCCGCGTGGGCTCTGTGTGCTGGAGCGCCTGGTCAGCAACGCCGCCGCCGACCCCGACCGGCGGGTACGCATCGACGTCGTCGACCCGTACCCGCCGGGGGCGGGCCGGGTGTGGCGGGCCGACCAGTCCGACCGGCTGCTGATGAACACCGTGGCCTCCCAGGTGACCGTGTTCACCGACCCGACCGTGGAGATGGCCGGCCGCCTCAGCGAGGGCCCCAGCCTCTACGAGTGGGCCCGGTTCCAGGTGCTGATGGGCGACCTCGGCCAGTTCCCGGCCGACGTCGCCGAGGAGCTGCGCGCGGTGGGGCCCGACACCTACTCCACCCGCCGGCTGTTCGGCCACTACCTCGCCTGGGTCTACCGGCGGGTGGTCGGCACCGCGCCGGCGAACGTCAGCGTCCGCGCCCACGCCACGGTCGCCGTCGCGCTGTGGGACGAGTCCGACGGCCGGCAGTGCGTGCAGTTGCAGACCGGCGACCGGCTCCCCGGCCTGGACGCGGTGGTGCTGGCGCAGGGCCACTACCCGGTCACCCCGACCGCGCAGGAGCAGACGCTCGCCGAGTTCGCCGTCGAGCGGGGGCTGACGTACATCCTGCCGGCCAACCCGGCCGACGTGGACCTGTCGATGGTGCGGCCCGGCGAACCCACCCTGCTGCGCGGGCTCGGGCTCTGCTTCTTCGACTACCTGGCGCTGCTCACCGAGGGCCGCGCCGGCCGCTACGTCCGCGCCGACGACGGCCGGTTGACCTACCTGCCGTCCGGGTTGGAGCCGCAGCTGCTGGCCGGCTCCCGGCGCGGCATCCCGTACCGGGCCCGGGGCCGCAACGAGAAGGGCGCACACGGGCGGCACGAGCCGCGGGTGCTCACCGTCGCGCTGGTCGAGCGGCTGCGCGCGGCCCGGGACGGCGTCGCGATGGACTTCATGACCGACCTGTGGCCGCTGATCGCCAAGGAGGTGGAGACCGCCTTCTACGTGGCGGTGCTGCGCCGGGCCGGCTGCCGCGGCAAGGCCCGCCGGTTCGAGGCCGAGTACCTCCAGACGCCCCGGCGCGACGCGCGGGAGGAGGAGATCCGCCAGCGCTACGGGATCACCGAGCGGTGGGACTGGGACACGGTGCTGGACCCGGCCCGCGAGGAGACCTTCACCGGGTCGGCGGCGTTGCAGGAGTGGATGCTGCGCTACCTCGACGAGGACGCCCGCACGGCGGACGAGGGGAACGTCAGCGGCCCGCTCAAGGCGGCCATGGACGTCCTGCGCGACCTGCGCAACGAGGTCCGACTCGCCGTCGACCACGGCGGTCTGCGGGGCGCCTCGCACCGCGAGCACCTGGACCGCTGGTACACCCCGATGAACGCCTTCCTCAGCATCGGACCGCCGGCCCACCGGGTCGAGCAGCTGGCCGCGCTCATCCGCGCCGGGGTGCTGCGGGTCGTCGGGGCCGAGATGCGGGTGACGCCGTACCCCGAGCGGGCCGGGTTCCTCGTCGAGTCGCCCCGGACGCCGGGGAGCCGGGACGTGGTGACCGCCATGATCGAGGCGCGGCTGCCGGAGGTGGACCTGCGGCGTACCGCCGATCCGTTGCTCGGCTGGATGCTCGCGCACCGGTCCTGCGCGCCGCACGTGGTGCCCGACCGGGAGGCCGAGCCGCACGTCACCGGCGGCCTGGCGGTGACCGGCCGGCCGTTCCACCCGGTGTCGGCCGCCGGCGAGCGACACGCCCGGCGGTTCGTGTTCGGGGTGCCCACCGAGGGCGCACACTGGGCCACCGCGGCGGGCGCGCGGCCGGGCGTCAACTCGGTGATGCTCGGCGACGCGGACGCGATCAGCCTGTCGGTGCTCGCCCTCACCGCGCAGGCGGCCACCACGACGGGAGCGGTGACGACATGACCGAAGGCTTCGACCACGGGCTGCTCAGCCCCAGCAGCGCCGACCGGAGCATCGAGAACGCCGTCCGGGACCGGGCGGTCCTACAGGCGATGCTCGACGCGGAGGCCGCCCTGGTGCGGGCCCAGGCCCGGCTGGGGGTGGTGCCCCGGGAACACGCGGACACCATCACCGCCGTCGCCGACGCCCGCCGGATCGACCTCGACGCGGTGGCCCGCCGGGCGACCGAGACGGCCAACCCGGTGGTCGCGGTGGTCGCCGCGCTCACCGACCTGGTAACGGCGCTGGACCCGGCCGCCGCGGAGTACGTGCACCGCGGCTCCACCAGCCAGGACATCCTGGACACCGCGCTGATCCTGGTGGCGGAGCGGGCGTTGCGGGTCATCGACGCGGACCTGGCCGCCACCGCCGACGCGCTGGCCACCCTCGCCGACCGGCACCGGGGCACGCCGCTCGCCGGCCGGACCCTGACCCAGCACGCCGTGCCGACCACGTTCGGCCTGAAGGCGGCGACCTGGCTCTCCGGCGTCCTCGACGCGCGGCAGGCGATCCACGCCCTGCTCGCCGAGGGGCTGCCGGTGCAGCTCGGCGGGGCCGCCGGCACCCTCGGCGCATACCTGGAGTTCGCCCGGCTGGCCGGGGACACCGACGACGGCTACGCCGAGAAGCTGATCCACGCCTTCGCCGCCGAACTGTCCCTGGCCGAGCCGCACGCGCCCTGGCACACCGTGCGTACGCCCCTGCACGCCGTCGCGGGCGTGCTGGGCCTCACCACCGGCGTGCTCGGCGCGATGGCGGCGGACGTGCAGGTCATGGCGCGTACCGAGATCGGGGAGCTGGCCGAGCCGACCGGCCCGGGACGCGGGGTGTCCTCGGCGATGCCGCACAAACGCAACCCGGTGCTGGCGACCCGGATCCGGGCGGCGGCCACCCAGTTGCCGCTGCTCGCCGCGACCGTCGCGCACTGCCTCGTCGCCGAGGACGAACGCCCCGGCGGCGCCTGGCACGCCGAGTGGCAGCCGTTCCGGGAGGCGTTGCGGCTGGCCGGCGGGGCCGCCGACGCGGCGGCCGAGCTGGCCGCCGGGCTGACGGTGTTCCCCGGCCGGATGCGCGCCAACCTCGACCTCGCCGGGGAGTTCATGGCCTCGGAGCGGTTGGCCGTGCGGCTCGCCCCGCTGCTCGGCAAGGCGGTGGCGAAGGAGCTGCTGACCACCCTGACCGGCCGGGCGGTGCAGACCGGGCAGCCGCTGCGCGACCTGGTGGCGGCCGATCCCCGGGTCACCGCCGTCCTCGACCCGGCCGAGGTCGCCAGCCTGCTCGACCCGGCCCACTACGTCGGCGCCGCCGACCTGCTGGTGGACCGGGTGCTGCACCGGCACCGCACGGTCGGCGCGCGGTCGGCCTTCGCGACCGAGGGCCGGCGGCCGTGAGCGGGCCGGGCCCCCTGGCGCGTCCGGTGGTCGGCGCGCCGATGGCGGGGGGAGTCAGCACGCCCGCCCTCGTCGCGGCCGTCGGCGACGCCGGGGGGCTCGGTTTCCTGGCCGCCGGTTACCTCCGGCCGGCGGACCTGGCCGCCGACATCGACCAGGTCCGTCGCAGCACCACCGCACCGTTCGGGGTCAACGTCTTCGTGCCGGAGTCCCGGCCGGTGGACCGGGCCGCCGTCGCCCGGTTCCGGCAGGCGTTGCTGCCCGGGGCCACCCGGTGGGGGGTGACCCTGCCCGAGCCGCCCGAGCGGGACACCGACCACTTCACCGACAAGATCGAGGTGCTGCTCGCCGCGCGGGTGCCGGTGGTCAGCTTCACCTTCGGCTGCCCGTCCCGGGCGGTCGTCGACCGGCTGCACGCCGCCGGGTCGCAGGTCGTCGTCACGGTCACCGATGTCACGGAGGCGCTGGTGGCCGTCGCGGCCGGGGCCGACGCGCTCTGCGTGCAGAGCGCCGACGCCGGCGGGCACCGGGCGAGCTTCACCCCGGACCTCCGTCCCGACCCGCAGCCGGGCACGGCCGAACTGGTCGGGACGGTCCGGCGGGCCGTCGCGGTGCCGCTGATCGCCGCCGGGGGGATCACCGGCCCGGCGCAGGTCGACGCGGTGGTCGCGGCCGGCGCGTCGGCGGTGCAGGTCGGCACCGCCCTGCTGCTGACCCCGCAGGCCGGCACCCATCCGGCGTACCGGGCCGCGCTGACCGACCCCGGCCGGCCCGGCACCGTCGTCACCCGGGCCTTCTCGGGCCGACCGGCGCGGGGGCTGCGCAACCGGTTCGTCGACGCCTTCGACGCGCTGGCCCCCGCCGCCTACCCGCAGGTCCACCACCTGACCAAACCGTTGCGGGTGGCGGCGGCGGCACGCGGCGACGCCGAGCAGATGGCGCTCTGGGCCGGCACGGGCTACCGGTCCGCCCGGCCGGAACCCGCCGGGCGGGTGGTCACCCGCCTCGCCGCCGCCGTGGCCGCCGCGACCCCGCCGCGTCCCGTACCCCGTTGACCCGTCAATTCCCCCCAGGAGGACCCGATGCCGCACATCAACATCAAGTTTTTCCCGGTCGACCTGCACCGGGACACCGAGCAGCAACTCGTCGACGAGCTGACCGAGGCGGTCACCGCCGCCTTCGGGTGCAGCCCGAACGTGGTGTCCATCGCCCTGGAACCGGTGGAGGAGCAGCGCTGGCAGGCGCAGGTCTACCAGCCGGAGATCGTCGAACGGCAGCACCTGCTGCGCAAGGTGCCGAACTACTGACGCCCCGGCCCCTTGAGGAGGTGGAGACCGTCATGGCGCAGCCGACCCGTACCCTCGCACCGAGACCGTTACCCAGCATCGCCGACGGCATCGACGATCTCGTCGGCAACACACCGCTGCTGCGCCTGCCCGTCGCGCACCGGGCGCCCGGCGCCGACGTGCTGGCGAAGCTGGAGTGCGCCAACCCGGCCGCCAGCGTGAAGGACCGCGCGGCGCTCTACATGCTCCGCGCGGCGGAGGCCGACGGGCGGCTGCGCCCCGGCGGCGTCGTCGTGGAGGCGACGTCGGGCAACACCGGGATCGCGTTGGCCGCGTTGTGTGCGGCGCGCGGGCACCGGTGCATCATCGTGCTGCCGGACAACGCCACCCCGGAGCGGATCGGCCTGCTGCGCCGCTTCGGCGCCGACGTGGTGCTGACCCCACGCGAGGCACGCTACCAGGGCGCGGTCGACAAGGCCGAGGAGATCTGCGCGATGACGCCGGGCGCGTGGTTCGTCCGGCAGCACGACAACGACGACAATCCCCGGGCCCACCGGGAGACCACCGGCCCGGAGATCTGGGCCGACACCGGCGGTCAGGTCGACGTCCTGGTCTGCGGGGTCGGCACCGGCGGCACGCTCAGCGGCACCGCCGGCTATCTCAAGGACCGCAACCCGGCGCTGCTGGCGGTCGCGGTGGAGCCGGCGGGTTCGCCGCTGCTGTCCGGGGGTACGGCCGGGACCCACGCCATCCCCGGCTTCAACGGCGGGTTCGTCGCGCCCACCACCGATCTGGACCTGATCGACGAGGTCGTCACCGTCACCGACGACGAGGCGGCGGACACGAGCCGCTGGCTGGCCCGCCGTGTCGGGGTCCTCGCCGGGGTGTCCTCCGGGGCGGCGACGCACGTGGCGCTGCGGGTGGCCCGCCGGCGCAGCAGCGTCGACAAGCGGATCGTCGTCATCCTCCCCGACACCGGGGAGCGCTACCTGAGCATGTGGTCGGAGCGTCCGTGAGACGCCGGAGATTCGGAGGGGACGGTCCCGTGAGGACACTGCTTGTCGTCGGTGGCGTCGACGACACCGCCGTCGCGGCGAAGGAACTCGGTCTGCGGGTGCTGCTGCTCCAGCACCCCACCAAGATCACCGAACGGCAGCGGCAGGTGGCCGACGTCGTGGAGGTGCTGGACTACACCGACTGGACGCTGACCGCGCCGGTCGTGACCCGGCTGCACCAGCGGTGGCGCATCGACCAGGTGGTGTCGCTGACCGAGCCGGGCCTGGACATCGCGGCCCGCGCCCGTGACCTGCTCGGCCTCGACGGCACCACGTACCCGGTGTCCCGCCGGTTCCGGGACAAGCTGGCCATGCGCCGCCACCTGGTACGCCGCGACGCCGAGGCGGTCGCGGCGGCGCCCCTGCGCGACTTCGACGACCTGCACGCCTTCGGCCTGCGGCACGGGTACCCGTTCGTGGTGAAGCCGACCGCCGCCACCGCCAGCATCGGGGTGTTCCGGGTCGACGACCCGTCCGGGCACGAGGCCGTGTGGGAGCAGGTGTGCCGGTTGCGGGGCACCCGCACCGACCGGGTGTCCACCCTGCTGGTGCTCGACGACTTCCTGATGGAGGAGTACGTCCACGGCCGGGAGTTCAGCGTCGAGACGTTCAGCTTCGCCGGCCGGCACGTGGTCGTCACGATCACCGAGAAGATGACCGACCCGGGCCACTTCGCCGAACTCGGCCACGCCGTGCCGGCCCGGCTGACCGAGGACGCCTGGGACCGGGTCGGCGAGTGCGTCGGCACCTTCCTCGACCACCTGGGCTTCACCGACGGCCCCTGCCACACCGAGGTCCGCCTCAGCGGCACCCGGGCCCGCATCATCGAGAGCCACCACCGCTACGGTGGCGACGCCATCCCCGAACTGGTCCGCGCGGTCTACGGCATCGACCTGGACCGGCTCGCCGTCGGCTGGCCGTTCCGCTTGGTCGACCCGTTGCCGGACAGCCCCGCGCCCCGGGGTGCGGGCTGCGTGCGTGCCGTCGTCGGCCCGCCCGGCCGGGTGCTGTCCGTCGAGGGGGTGCAGGAGGCGGCCGGCCAGCCCGACGTGCTGGCGGTCCGGATCAGCGCCCGGCCCGGCGACGAGGTGCGCCCGCTGCGGGACAACTGGGACCGGCTCGGCCTGGTCGCCGTCACCGGCCCCACCGTCGCCGCCGCCGCCGAGCGGGGCGCCCGGATCGTCGACGAGTTCATCCGCATCCGCATCCGCGACGACCGGGGTGCGGTGCACCTCGCCCGGGTCGCCGAGGTGCACCAGCTGACCGGGGCGGTGGGGTAGGTGAGCGTGCTGATCCTGCACCGCAATCCGCTGGAGCCGTTCCCGTACCGGGACTGGCTGGCCGACCACGACCAGCCGGCGGTGGTGCTCGCCGCCCGCGACAAGATCGAGTCCTTCGGCGAGCAGGTCCCGACCGACACCCTGGGCCTGGCCCACCTGGAGGTGCTCGACCACTACGACCGGGACGTGGCGGCCCGCGCCACCGCGCTCGCCGCCCGCCACCGGCCCCGGCACGTCGTCGCCCTGCACGAGGCGGACCTGGAACTCGCCGCCGACCTGCGGGCACGCTGGGGGCTGCCGGGCCCCCGGCCCGCCGACATCCGGCCGTTCCGCGACAAGCTGCTGATGAAGCGCCGGGCGGCTGCCGCCGGCATCGAGGTGGCTCCGCACACCCTGGCGGCCACGGCGGAGCAGGTACGGGCGTTCGCGGCCGACCACGGGTACCCGGTGGTGCTCAAGCAGCGGGCCGGCTACAACTCCATCGGGTTGCGCATCGTCCGCTCCGCCGGGGAGCTGCGCACCCACCTGGACGAGCTGTACCGGGACGGCGACCGCGACGACCTCCTCGTCGAGCGGTTCGTGCCCGGCCGGATGTGCCACGTCGACGGGTTCGTCCGGGCCGGCCGCACCGTGCTGGCCTGGCCGTCGCAGTACCAGTACGACCTCGCCTCGTTCGGCAGCGACCCCGGCCCGCGTATCGACGTCACCCTCGACCCGGACGACCCGCTCACCGGGCGGCTGCTCGACCTCGTCGACCGGGTGCTGGCCGCCCTCACCCGCTCACCCGGCGGGCTCACCGACCACGCCTTCCACGCGGAGGTGTTCCACACCCCCGACGACCGGCTCGTGCTCTGCGAGATCGCCTGCCGCAGCGGCGGGGCGAAGATCCGCGAGGTGTTCGAGGTGATGTTCGGTGTCAACCTGGCGGAGGCGGAGCTGCGTACCCAGTTGGGGCTGCCCGTACCGGCGCTGGACCGGCCCGCCGGCGACGCCCGCCCGCGACCGCGCAGCATGTCCGGCCAGCTACTGATGATGAAACGTCCCGGACTGGTCCGTACGGTGCCCACCCCGCCGACCGAGCCCTGGGTCCGCCGGTTCTGGTGCTGGGCCCGACCCGGGCAGGTGATCCCCCCGGCCGCCGGGTCGGCCGACTTCCTCACCGCCGCCGTCGCCGCCGCCCCGACCCGGGCCGAGTGCGAGGCGCGGCTACGCCGGCTCGGCGACCGGGTCGCCGCGCAGATCCAGATCGGGGAGGCGTCGTGACCGGCCGGGGAGTCCAGGCCCGCTACATGGCGGCGATGGTGATCGACGCCACCGGCAGCGGCATGTACCTGCCGCTGTCGCTGATCTACTTCCAGCACAGCACCGGCCTGTCCGTGGGACGGGTCGGCGCGATCGTCAGCGCGGCGGCGGTGCTCGGCCTGATCGCCAACCCGCTGACCGGGGTGCTCGTCGACCGGTTCGGCGCGCGGGCCGTGGTGGTGGGCGGCTACCTGCTGCGCGCCGCCGCCTTCGCCTGCTATCCGCTGGTCGACTCGGCGGGGCCGCTGTTCCTGGCGGTGCTGGTGGTGGCGTTCGGCGACGTGTCGTTCTCCCCGTCGGTGCACTCGCTGGTCGCCGAGATCGCCAGCGGCAGCGCCCGGGACAAGCTGATCGCCGCGCAACGGAGCCTGCGCAACGCCGGCCTCGGCGCGGGCGGCCTGCTCGCCGGGGCGGCCCTCACGGTGCGGGCCGACCAGGCGTTCACCGTGATCGTGCTGACCAGCGCCGTCGCCTTCACCGTCGCGGCCGGGCTGATCCGCGCGATCCCCGTGCACCGCCGGCCCGGCGGCGGCACCCCCCGGGCGGCGCGGGGCCGGGGCTACCGGCTGGTGGCCCGTAACCGCCCGTTCCTCGCCCTCACCCTGCTCAACGTGCCGACCGCGTTCGGCTACATGGTGCTGGCGGTGAGCCTGCCCGTCTACGTCACCCTGCACCTGGGGCAGCCGGCCTCGCTCGTCGGCGCGCTCTACGCGGTGAACACCATCGGCATCGCGGTGGCGCAGATCCCGGTCACCCGGGCGTTGACCCGGTTCCGCCGGTCGCGGGCCGTGGCGGCCGGGGCCGGCGTGTTCGGGCTGTCGTTCGTGTCGTTCGCGGTGCTCGGCGCGACGGCCGGCGGCGCGGTCCTGCTGGCCGGTGTGTTCGCCGCGACCGCGCTGTTCACCGTCGGGGAACTCCTGCACGGGGCGACCGCGTCCGCGCTGGTGGTCAACGCGGCCCCCGAGCAGACCCGGGGCCGGCACCTCGCCGTCTACCAGCTGTCCTGGGCGGTGCCGGGCGCGTTGGCGCCGGCGGTGCTGACCGCGCTGCTGTCGCTGTCGCCGACCGGGATGTGGCTCGTGCTGGCGGCCGGTGTGGTGGTGTCGGCGGTCGGCGTGCTGCGCCTCGAACCCCACCTGCCCCCGGCGGCGGTCCGACCGTCGCCCCCGCCGGAGGCGACCGGGCCCACCCCGCCGTCGTTCGGGGACACCGGACCCCACGGCGACCCCGCCACCGACCCGCCCGGCGGTCCGACCGCCGCCGACCCGCCCGGTGGCGCACCCGCCGCCGGTTCCTCCGACGGTCGCGACGCCGACCTCGTACGAGTCAGGGAGAGTCACTGATGGGAGTTGCCAGCTGGGTGGTCCTCACCGGCGACGATCCGCGGCACGCGCCGCCGGCCGCCGCCGGCCAGTGCGGCTGGGTGAGTCAGATCGCCCCCCTGATCACCGAGTTCAGCAGGCCGGGGGACCTGGTGTTCGACCCGTTCGCCGGCTGGGGGACCAGCCTCGTGGCGGCCTCGGTCACCGGCCGGCGCGGCATCGGCCTGGAGATCTCCCCGGACCGGGCCAAGCAGGCGGCGCACCGCCTGGAGGCGTACCCCGACCAGGTGATGATCTGCGGCGACGCGCGCCGGCCCCCGGTGCCCGACCGCAGCGTCGACTTCCTCGTCACCGACCTGCCCTACTTCGGCACCGCGCTCGACGCCGACTCCCCGGTCGACGGCCAGTTCTACGCGCTGCGCGACTACTCCGCCTACCTGACCGCCCTCGACCACGCCTTCCACGCGCTGGCCCGGGTGCTCAAGCGGGGCGCGTACGCGGTCGTCGCGGTGCAGAACCGGCGGGTCGCCGACCGGTTCGTGCCGCTGGCGTGGGACGTCGGCCGGGTGCTGGGCGGTCACCTCACCCTCGGCGACGAGCGCATCCACCTCTACCCGCGCCCGGTCACCGACGGGGACCCGATGGTCAACAACCGGGCGCACGAGTACCTGCTCGTCGCGCGGAAACGGTAGCCGCCGCTCAGGAACCGACGCCCACGCCCAGGGCACGCTTGTCCGGCTTGCCGCTCGGCCCCACCGGCACCCCGGCGATCACCTCGACGGTCGTCGGGACGGCGGCCGCGCCCAGGGCCGCCGCGACCCGGGCGCGCAACCGCCCGACGTCCACCGGGCACCCGGCCGCCGGCACCACGTACGCGTGCACCGCCTCGCCGGTGACGTCGTCGGGACGGCTGACCACGTACGCCTCGGCGACGGCGGGGTCGGCGGCGAGCACCCGCTCGATCGGGCCGGCGTACACCAGGTTGGCGTTGACGATGATCACGTCCCGCACCCGGCCGGACAGGTGCAGGTAGCCGTCGGTGTCCAACCGGGCCAGGTCGCGGGTGCGTACCCAGCCGTCGGTGAACACCTCGGCGGTCTCGGCCGGGTCGCCCCAGTAGGCGCCGGCCTGCGCCGGGGTCCGGACGAAGAGTTCGCCCTCGGTCGCCGGCCGGCCGTCGGCGTCCCGGACGGACAGGTCGACCACCTCGGGCGCACGCCCGACCGAGGCGAGCCGGCCCGGGTCGGCCAGCAGCTCGGCCGGGGTGACCATCGAGATCATCCCGGTCTCGGTCTGGCCGTAGCCGTGGAAGACGACCGGGCCGAGCACGTCGAGCGCCTCGGCGAGCCGGGACGCGGTGAGCGGGGAACCGGAGACCACGAGCGCCCGCAGGCTGCCCAGGTCGACCGGGTCGGCGCGCTGGTCGCGGACGAGCTGGTGCAGCTTGCCGACGGTGATCACGCTCGCGGTGGCCCGGTGCCGGGCGATCATGCCGGGGAAACCGGGCGGGCGGGCGGCGACCAGGGTGCCCCCGGCGGCCAGGGTGAGGATGCCGTACTCCAGCATCACCTGGCTGGCCAGCGAGCCGAAGACCAGGTAGCGCCCCAGCCGGGGGGCGAGCTCGGCGATCGCCGGTGGCCACCGGTCGGGGTGGGCCGCCCAGGCCGCGCTCATCGCCGCGTACGTCTGGGCGCAGCCCTTGGGGTTGCCGGTGCTGCCGCTGGTCCAGGTGATCCGGGCGACGTCGCCGGGCCGGCCGGCGGCGACCAGCGGGCTACCGTCGTCGCGGGTCCCGGCCAGGGTGGCGAGCCGGGCGTCGTCGACGAGCAGCACGTCGTCGCTGGCGAGCAGCCGGTCGAGTTGCGCCGGGGTCAGCTCCGGCCGGATGCCGGACACCCGCGCGCCGACGGTGAACGCGGCGAGGACGCCGGCGAGCGCCTCCGGGGTGACCCCGATCCGCAACGCCACCCCGCTGCCCGGTCCGATGCCGGCGGCGCGCAGGCCGCTGGCGGTCCGCCGGACCAGGTCCGCCAGCTCGGCAGCGCCGACGATCCGGTCGCCGTCCTCGAAGACCGGCCGGTCGCCACCGGTGGTGAGCAACCGCAGCACGGGCTGCGGCCACAGCTCACCACCGGCGGCGGCCCCGGACCGGTCGCGGTCCGCCGACCCGCGACCGGTCCGGTCGTGCCCGCCGTGCCGGCCGGGCTCCGTCGCGCGGCGGTCGGCGTGGTGGTGCTCCGCCGCGCGACGGCCGTCGTCGTGCTCAGCCCGCATCGGACAGGACGCCCTTGAGGAACAGCGCCAGCGGCTGCTGGTGCACGCCGGGCAGGTCCCAGTTGTTCTCCAGGTTCTCGGCGAGGTGGTGGGTGGCGACGACCTGCCCACCCCGGTGCACCCGGACGACGGGGTGCAGGTAGCTGGCGTCGTGGGCACGCTCGGCGTCGTTCTCGGCGATCCGGGGGACGGTGATGTCGAACGGGTCGACCTGGTCGTGGTCCGGGCCGTACTCCAGGGTGGTCACCACGGCGAACGGCGCGGGGCCCAGGCCCCCGTCGTGCAGGTGGGCCACCGGCACCTCCTCGTGGTAGCGCGCGACGCCGTCGGCGATCACGACGACGTCGCCGAGGACGCCGAACTGCTGCCACAGCGCGGAGGTGCGGTTGATCCGGGCGATGATCGCGTCGGTGATCGCCTCGGGGGTGACGTCCAGTGTGGTGGACGGCCACGGCGTGCCGTGGTGCCGGGCGTTCAGCATCCGGTGCAGGGCGCGTACGCCGTACCGGAAGCCGTGGATGAAGCCGTTGGTGGAGCGCTTGAAGTCGCGCTGCTGGGTGAGGGTGCCGGCGAAGTACAGGCCGGGCACGTTCACCGACTCGAAGCCGGAGGTCTGCTCGGGGAAACGGTCGTTGATGACCAGCTTGGGCCGCGCCGACGGGGCGAAGATGTCCGCGTCGAACCGGAAGCCGGTGCACAGGATGATCCGGTCGTAGTCGAGCTGCCGCAGTGACTCGCGGGTGCGGGCGTACCGGAAGTCGATCCGGTAGCCGCCGTCGTCGCGGCGGGCGATCCGCTCGACGGTGCCGTCGAGGACCGCGTTCTGCGACTTGAGCTGGTAGGTGTCGAGGAAGTTGTTGTTCACCGCGCGCAGGTGCCCGACGTAGTGCGTCTGCCAGGCCAGCCGGATCGAGTGCGGGCCGGCGACGTGGATGACGGCGGCGGTTTCGACCAGGGCGTCGGCGGTCTCGAAGGCCGAGTTGCCCTTGCCGATGATCAGGACCCGCTGGTTGGTGAAGTCGTCCGGGTCGACGCTGACGGTGTCGTAGCGTTCGGCGAGGTCGACGCCCTCGATCGGCGGGACGTACAGCTGGGAGACGCCGGTGGCCACGACGACCCGGCGGGCGGTCAGGGTGTCGTCGCCGGCCGCGACGGTGAACAGGTCGCCGTCGCGGGCGATCCGGGTGACCCGGGTGTCGTAGCGGACCCGTAGCCCGTCGGCGAAGGCGGCGAGGTAGCGCACCATGTCGTCGGCGTCGGGGAAGTAGCGCCGGCTGAAGTTCCGGAACAGCAGCGCCGGATCGTCGGTGAGCAGCGAGTTCCAGTCGGAACGCAGGTTGAACTCCGGATCGTCGGAACCGGTCCAGACCTTGTTGATGGAGATCAACTGGCGGTGCCGCGGGTAGCGGCCGAAGAACGTGCCCGGCGCCGGTCCGGCCTCCAGCACCAGATGGTCGCGGCCGTCGCGCTCCAGCAGGGCGGCGAGTTGGAGCCCGGCCGGCCCGGCTCCGATGATCACGTAGTCGAGCGTCATGCGGCGCACCGTATCGGCCCGATTTCAAAGCGTTCTGAGAATCGCTCTCTAGGGTCCCGTCGCATGACGACAGAGGTTGATCTCGCGGCGCCGCTGCGGATCGCCGACCTGAGCGCCGCCCGTGACCCGGTCCGGGTCGTGGTCGGGCCGCAGGTCCGCGACCGGGTCACCCGCACCCGCACCTTCCTGTCCGAGGTGCTCGGCGAGGACCGCGCGGTGTACGGCAGCACCACCGGCTTCGGCGCCCTCGTCGGGTACGCCGGCCGCGCCGACCTGCGCGACCAGGCCGACAACACCCTCGCCCACCTCGGCGCGGGCCAGGGCCCGGATCTCGCCCCCGGGATCGTCCGGGCGACCGTGCTGGTCCGGGCCTGGTCGCTGGCCCGGGGCGCGTCGGGGGTGTCCCCGCACGTCGTCGACGCGTTGGCGGCGATGCTCGGCACCACCTTCGTGCCGGCGGTGCCGCGGTGGGGTTCGGTGGGCGCGAGCGGCGACCTGATCCCGTTGGGCGCGGTGGCCCAGGCGCTGCGCGGTCGCGGCCACGCCTACCTCGACGGGGTACGCCTGCCGGCGGCGCAGGCGCTGGAGAAGGCCGGCCTGACCCCGTTGCCGCTGGACGGCCGGGACGCCCTGGCCCTGGTCAACGGCACCTCGCTGACCACCGCGGCGACGGCGCTGGCGTTGTCCGCCGTGCGTGCCGCGCACCGGGCGGCGCAGGTGCTCACCTGCCTGCTGGCCGACCTGCTCGGCTGCGACCCGCAGTTCCTCGACGCCCGGCTGCTGCGCGCGTACGGGCATCCGGGGGCGATCGACGTGGGCGCGCGGATGCGGCAGGTCGGCGCGGGGCTGGTCGCGTCGGGCAAGCGCCCGTTGCAGGAGCCGTACAGCATCCGGTGCGCGCCGCAGTTGCTCGGCGCGGCCGAGGACGCGCTGCGCCACGTCGACGGGGTGGTCACCGTCGACCTGGGCAGCGTCAGTGACAACCCGCTGTTCTTCCCCGACGACGACCTCGTGGTGCACGGCGGCAACTTCTTCGGCCAGCCGGCCGCGTTCGCCGCCGACCTGCTGTCGATGGTGGTGGCGCAGGTCGGCAACCTCGTCGAGCGGCAACTCGACCTGCTCGTCGACCCGCACCGCAACGGTGGCCTGCCGCCGATGCTGGCCGCCGGCCCGGGACAGCAGCACGGGCTCCAGGGGGTGCAGTTGGCCTCCACCGCGCTGATCGCCGAGATCCGCCGGGACGCCATGCCGGCGAGCATGCAGAGCCTGCCGACCAACCTGCACAACCAGGACGTCATCCCGCTCGGCACCCAGGCCGCCCTGCGGGTCTTCGACCAGGCCGGGCTGCTGCGGCTGATCGTCGGCTCGCTGGCGCTGGGGCTGCGGCAGGCCGCGTACGTGGGGGCCCGGAAGCCCACCGCGCCGGGCTGCGGCGCGGCGCTGGCGGCGCTGGTCGCGGCGATCCCCCCGGTCGATCCGGACCGGCCGCTCGACGGCGACGTCCGGCGGGCCGCCGACGTGATGGACGCACTGGAACTTCCGTTGACCCCTCTCACCCTGGATGGCCGTCGTGACGCTTGACTGTCTGATCATCGGAGCCGGCCCCGCCGGCCTGCAACTGGCCGCCCTGCTCGAGGCCGACGGCCGGCGCGACTACCTGGTGCTGGAGGGCGCGGACATCCCGGGCGCGTTCTTCGCCACCTACCCCCGGCACCGGCAACTGATCTCCATCAACAAGCCGCACACCGGCTCCGACGACCCGGAGTTCAACCTGCGGCTGGACTGGAACTCGCTGCTCGGCGACGACCCGGCGCTGCGGTTCACCAGGTACACCGAGCGGTACTTCCCGGACGCCGACGTGATGGTCCGCTACCTGGCCGACTTCGCCGCGAAGACCGGGGTGAAGGTGCGCTACGGCGCGCGGGTGACCTCGGTGTCCAAGGTGGACGGGGTGTTCGAGGTGCACGCCGGGGAGACCTTCCGGGCCCGCCGGGTGGTCGTCGCCACCGGCGTGTCCCGACCGTACCTGCCGGACATCCCGGGGCTGGAGCTGGCCGAGCAGTACGCGGACATGCCCGTCGACCCGCGCGACTACCTCGACCAGAAGGTGCTGATCATCGGCAAGGGCAACTCCGCGTTCGAGACGGCGGACAACCTGATGGAGACCACCACCCTGATCCACCTGGCCGGGCCCAGCTCGGTGCGGATGGCCTGGCGTACCCACTACGTCGGGCACCTGCGGGCGGTGAACAACAACTTCCTCGACACCTACCAGCTGAAGTCGGCCAACGCGATCCTGGACGGCACGGTCCGGCGGATCACCCGCGACGCCGACGGGTACACGGTGACGTTCGCGTTCTCCCGCGCCGACGAGGTGACCAAGGAACTGCGCTACGACCGGGTGCTCGTCTGCACCGGGTTCGCCTTCGACGCGTCGATCTTCGACGGGTCGTGCCGGCCGGAGCTGGCGATCCGGGACCGCTTCCCGGCCCAGACCGCGCAGTGGGAGTCGGTGAACGTGCCCGACCTGTTCTTCGCCGGCACCATCACCCAGCAGCGGGACTTCAAGCGCTCGACCAACGGGTTCATCCACGGTTTCCGCTACGCCGTACGGGCCCTGCACCGGATCCTCGAACGCCGGTACGGGGACACGCCGTGGCCGGCGGAGAAGCTGGACGCCACCGGGGCGTCGATCGCCGACGCGGTCATCGCCCGGGTCAACCGCACCTCCGCGCTGTGGCAGCAGTTCGACGTCCTCGCCGACGTGGTGACCGTCGCCGACGCCGACGCGCGTTACCACGAGGAGGTGCCGGTGGACTACTTCACCGAGACCGGCCTGCGCACCGCCGACCACGACTACTCCGACGCGTTCGTGGTCACCCTGGAGTACGGCCCGGAGCACGACCAGGTGGACCCGTTCGACGTGACGGTGAAACGGGTCGCCCAGGACGTCGTCGGTCAGGCCCACGACGCGGCCTACCTGCATCCGGTGGTGCGCCACCACCGGGCGGGGCAGGTCGTCGCGACCCATCACCTGGCGGAGAACCTGGAGAACCGGTGGGACCGGCCGCAGGTGCACGTGACGCCGTTGGCCGACTTCGTCGACCGGTGCCTGCGCCGGGCCGGGGACTGACGTGCCGGCCCTCGACGAGGTGGCGCTGAACCTGGCCGACGTGGCCGCCGCCGCCCGCCGCCGTCTCGACCCGGTGCACTGGGACTTCTTCGCGGGCGGGGCCGGCGACGAACGGACCCTGCGGGCCAACGAGGCGGCCTTCGCCCGGCGCTGGCTGCTTCCCCGGGTGCTGCGCGGCACCGGCGAGCGGGACCTGCGGATCGCCCTGCTCGGCAGCGAGGTCTCGATGCCGGTGCTGGTCGCGCCGACCGCGTTCCACCGGCTGGCCCACCCCGACGGCGAGGTGGCCACCGCCCGTGCCGCCGCCGACGCCGGGACGGTCATGGTGGTGAGCATGGCGGCCACCCGGCCGGTCGAGCAGATCGCGGCGGCCGGCGGGCCGCTGTGGTTCCAGCTCTACCCGCACACCGACCTGGAGTTCACCACCACCGTGGTCCGGCGGGCGGTGGCCGCCGGCTGCCGGGCCCTGGTCGTCACGGTCGACTCGCCCGTGTTCGGTCGGCGCGAGCGCGACCTGCGGCACGGTTTCGTGGACCTGCCACCCGGCCTGGTCTGCGAGAACATGCGTGACGCGGACGGCCGGGTCCGGGACGTCGAGATGAACGCCCGGGTGGGCTGGGAGCTGGTCGCCGAGCTGCGCCGGCTCACCACGGTGCCCATCCTGCTCAAGGGGGTGCTGCACCCCGAGGACGCCCGGCTGGCCGTCGAGCACGGGGTGGACGGGGTGGTGGTCTCCAACCACGGCGGCCGGCAACTCGACGGGGTGACGGCCACCCTGGACGCGTTGCCGGCCGTCGTGGCGGCCGTCGGCGGTCGGCTGCCGGTGCTGGTCGACGGCGGCCTGCGGCGCGGGGTCGACGTGCTGGTCGCGTTGGCGCTCGGCGCGACGGCCGTGCTGGTCGGCCGCCCGGTGCTGTGGGGGCTGGCGGTGGGCGGCGCGGCCGGGGTCCGGCACGTGCTCGACCTGCTGCGCGCCGACCTCGACCGGGCGTTGGCGCTGGTGGGCGTCGCGCGCCCGGGTGACCTCAGCGCCGACCTGGTCACCACGGGAGCCCCGGCGTGAGCGCGCCGGTGCTGTGGGGCGCGCTGGTCGTGGCCGGGGTCGGCTGGACCCTGCCCCGGTGGCTGCCGGCGGCGGTGGTGCGGCTGCGGCAGTGGGTCTTCGCCCGGGTCAACGGCGGGGAGGGCATCCCGGTGCCCGGTCCGCTCGTCGACGTCGACGACTTCGAGCGGCTGTACGCCGACCCGGCGGCCGACGGACGCAGCCGGGGCGCCGGCCTGTCCGACCTGTTCTGGTACTGGCTGTCACCCGGCCCGCACATGCACCAGGAGCACCTGGAGCCGGGGGAGCGGTACCGCACGGTGGCCGGGGCGACCCGGCAGGTGCTCGCGATCCGCCCCCAGCGCGCCGACGCGCTCGCCACCGCCGCCACCCGGCGGGTGCTCGACGAGCTGCCGGCCGGGCGGGTCCATGTGCGGCTGCGGGACCTGATGATGCCGGTGTGGGCGGAGGTCTACCACGAGCTGATCTTCGGTGAGGTGTGCCCGCCGGAGGTCCGGGCGCTGTTCGTCGCCAACGCCGCCGACGTGGCCGCCGCCCTCAAGTGCACCGGCCTGCGGCACCTGGACCGGCGTGACCCGTTGACCCGGTACCTGCGTGGGCGGGTCGAGGCGGGCACCTGCCCGGTGACGTTGCCGCCGCCGTTCACCACCGAGGAGACGGCCTGGTACCTGCACGGCGCGTTCGGCACCACGGCGGTGGTGCAGATGTCCGAGGCGATGTCGCACGTGCTGCTGGCGCTGGCGAACCGTCCGGACCTGCAACGGGGTCTGGACGACGACGACGCGTTGGACCGGGTGATCGACGAGACGCTGCGGCTGCACCCGCTCTTCGGCGTCGCCCACCGGATCACGTCCGCGCCGATCGGGTTGCCCTCCGGGGTGACCCTGCCCGCCGGGTCGGTGCTGCTCTTCAACTACCTGGCGTTCCAGCGCAGCGGACCGGCCGGCGACGAACGGTTCGACCCGGACCGGTGGCGCACGCTGCGCCGCCGCGACGCCCGGTTCATCCCGTACGGCGTCACCGCGAACCGGGCCTGCCCGGCGCGCGGGGTCGCGCCGGTGATGCTGCGCGCCGCGACCCGTGAGGTGCTGCGCCGGTACGCCCTGGCGTCCTCGGCCGCGCACAGCCGGTCGCTGCCCAGCCGGGGCCCGGCGTACCTGACCCCGGCCGGGGTGGCCGGCCCGGGGTGGCTGCGGCTGGCCGCTATGCGGTGGCGGGACCGCTGGGCCGACGTGGGGCGCAGCCTGCGGCAACTGGTGTTCGGCGCCTGGATGGTCGTCGATGCGCGACGGCAACGCTTGTGCACCAACTACTTCGAGGAGGCGGTCCGATGACCCCCACCCAGTTGGCTCCGCGGTTCTTCATCGCGGTCGCGGTGATCCTGATCTTCTGCAAGGCGGTGGCCTGGCTGCTCGGCCGGGTGGGTCAGCCGGCCGTGGTCAGCGAGATGCTCGCCGGCGTGCTGTTGGGCCCGTCGCTGCTCGGGCTCGTCCTGCCGGAGGTGAAGGACGCCCTGTTCCCGCCCGCGCTGCTGCCGGTGCTGTACGTGGTGGGCCAGGTCGGCCTGGTGCTGTTCATGTTCCAGGCCGGGTACGCCTTCAGCGCCCACCGGGTCACCGGCCTGGCCGGCACCGCCGGGCTGGTGTCGCTGGCCGGGGTGACCGCGCCGCTGGTCCTGGGGGTGGGGCTGGTCCTGGTCACCGCGGACGCCGTGCCGATGCGGGCCGACGGGACGTCGATCGGGGTCTCGGCGGCGTTCGTCGGGGTGGCGTTGGCGATCACCGCGTTCCCGATGCTGGCCCGGATCATCACCGAACGCGGCCACGCCGGCACCCGGCACGGCACGTTGTCGCTGGCCAGTGGCGCGCTCGACGACATGGTCGCCTGGATCATGCTGGCCGTGGTGCTGGCGTTCGCCTCCGGCCGGGCCGGACCGGCGGTCGTCACCGCCGGTGGGGCGGTGCTGTTCGCGCTGGTGCTCTGGCTGTGCGGGCGGCGGGTGACCACCACGCTGATGACCAGTCCCGGCCTCAACGACGCCGCCCGGGTGCTCGGCACGGTGGCCCTGCTCTTCCTGGTGGCCTGGTACACCGACGAGATCGGGCTGTACGCGGTGTTCGGCGCGTTCGCGGTCGGCGTGGTGATGCCCCGTACCGACAACACCGACCGGGTGGTGGACACCCTCACCCCGGTCGCCGCGACGGTCTTCCTGCCGCTGTTCTTCACCTATTCGGGGCTGCGGACGGAGTTCGGGTTGCTCGGCAGCCCGCCGGTGCTGCTGTTCGCGGTGGCCTGCGTGGCGGTGGCGATCGTCGGCAAGTTCGGTGCCTGCTGGGCGGCGGCCCGGCTCCGGGGCGAGTCGCAGGGCGTGGCGCTGCGGGTGGGCGCGTTGATGAACGCCCGGGGCCTGATGCAGCTCATCGCGCTCAACGTCGGCCTGGAGGCGGGCATCGTGAACCGGTCGTTGTTCACCGTGCTGGTGCTGGTCGCGCTGGTCACCACGATGATGACGACCCCGCTGCTGAGCTGGATCGAGCGCCGGGAGGCCCGGCGGGGCGACGACGTCCGGCCCCGGACACTCGCCACGGTGAAATGATAAAAAGATAGCTATCACTCTTTAGGCTCACTCTGTGCGATTGTGGAGGCATGCGCGGGGGAGGACCTAACCGGTTGCTGTTGGTCGAGGACGACGAGGAACTGGCCGACTTACTCACCGAGACACTGAGCTGTGAGGGTTTCCTCGTCGACCGGGCCGCCGACGGCCAGCGTGGCCTGCACCTGGGGCTGACCCGCAGCTACGACGTGCTGGTCGTCGACCGGATGCTGCCGGCGCTGGACGGTCTCGACCTGGTCGCCCGGCTGCGGTCCCGGGCGGTGCCGACCCGGGCGCTGATGCTCACCGCGCTCGGTGGGGTCGGCGACCGGATCGCCGGGCTGGACGCCGGTGCCGACGACTACCTGGGCAAGCCGTTCGACCTGGACGAGTTGAGCGCCCGGGTCCGGGCGTTGTGCCGGCGCGGCACGGAGTCCACCACCGTGCTGCGCATCGGCGCCGGGCGGCTCGACCTGACCTCGCACGACGCGGTGCTGGCCGACGGCACCCGGGTGGCGCTGTCCGCCCGGGAGTTCGAGCTGCTGCGGGTGCTGGCGGCCCGGCCGAGCACCGTGCACTCCCGGGGTGAGCTGCGCCGCCGGGTCTTCGACGAGGCCGCCGCGACGTCGCTGGTGGACACCTACGTCTACTACCTGCGCCGCAAACTCGGCCGGCCGGTGATCCGTACCGTGCACGGGCTCGGCTACCGACTCGGAGCGCTGTGATGGAGTTGGTGGAGCAGTCGATGGTACGCCGGGCCCGGCTGCGGATCGGGCTGCTGGTGGGGCTGGCCATCAGCGCCCTGCTGCTGCTGGCCGGCGGCATCTCGTACGCGGTCCTGGTCCGCAGCCAGGAGGCGCAGATCCACCGGGAGTTGGCCTGGGGCACTCAGCACGCCACCATCCCCGGCCCGCCCGCGTGCAGTTGGGTGTTTCGCTACAACGGGCTCACCACCGACACCGGCCTCAACCCGCCACCTGCGGGTTTCCCGCTGACCGGAGCGCTGAGGTCGGTGGCGGCCACCGGGATCACCGAGGTCACCACCGTCACCCGAAACGGCACCACCTACCACGTCCGCACCGAGTCGCGCAGCGACGGGATGGTCGTCCAGGCGGTGTTCGACGCGCGGTTCCAACTGTCCGACCGCCGGCACCTGCTGCTGGCGTTCAGCCTCGCCGCGACGGTCGGGCTGTTCGTCGCCGTGCTGACCGGCGCGCTGGTCGGGCGGCAGGCCGTCGCGCCGCTGGCCGAGGCGCTGACCCGGCAACGGCGGTTCATCGCCGACGCCAGCCACGAGCTGCGGACCCCGATCGCCCAGGTGCACATCCGCGCCCAGTTGATGGCGCGGCGGGCGCGGACCGGGGGCAGCACCACCAGCCTGGAGGATCTCGACCGGCTGATCGGCGGCACCCGCCGGCTGGGCGAGATCGTCGACGACCTGCTGCTCTCCGCCCAGCTCGCCGCCGCTCCCGCCGACCGCCGGCCGTACCCTCCGGTCGACCTGACCGCGCTCGTCGGGGCGGCCGTCGCCGCCGAGACGGAACGGGCCGCCGAACGGCAGGTCACCCTCGCCGCCGACCTGCCCGACGGGTCGCTGCCGGTGCCGGGGGTCGCATCGGCGCTGCGCCGGGTGGCCGGCGAACTGTTGGCGAACGCGCTCGCCCACACACCGCCCGGCGGCCGGATCGACGTGTCGCTGCGGTCCGGCGGCGACTACGTCGAGTTCGTGGTCGCCGACACCGGGGTCGGGTTCGACCAGGCCGACGCGCGGCGCATCTTCGACCGGTTCCACCAGGGCGGGGGCTCCGGGGAGCACCGGTTCGGGCTGGGGCTGGCCCTGCTCCAGGAGGTCGTGACGAGCCACCGGGGCACGATCGAGGCCGAGGGCCGGCCGCACCGGGGGGCGGTCTTCACCGTCCGGCTGCCCGCCACCCGGGCACCCGAGGTGCCGGAGCGGGCCTCGGGTATCCGCCGCCTGCGGGTCCGGCAACTCGTCGACAGGTGAGCCGCGCCGGGCCGCGACACCCGGCCGGAGAAAAAGTTCCGCCACCGATGTCGAGAACGGCAGGCCGGCTCCGTCCCCCGGGTGAACGCGGCCAGAATGGGGGTCGCGCCGGCACCGAGGAGAGACCCGATGGCGAAGTACCTGCTGCTCAAGCACTACCGGGGTGCCCCACCCGCGGTCAACGACGTCCCGATGGACCAGTGGACGCCCGAGGAGATCACCGCCCACATGCGGTACATGCACGACTTCGCGGCCCGGCTGGAGGGCACCGGCGAGTTCGTCGACGGTCAGGCCCTCGCCCCCGAGGGGACGTTCGTCCGGTACGACGGGCCGGGGCGTCCGCCGGTCACCGACGGGCCGTTCGCCGAGACCAAGGACCTCGTCGCCGGCTGGATGGTGATCGACGTGGACAGCTACGAGCGCGCCGTCGAGCTGGCCGGTGAGCTGTCGGCCGCGCCGGGGGCGGGCGGGCGGCCGATCCACGAGTGGCTGGAGCTGCGTCCGTTCCTGACCGCCCCGCCGACCGTCACGGACTGACGGTGGACGGTGACCTGCTGCGCCGGCTCATCCCGGAGGTGCTCGGGGTGCTCGTCCGGCGCGGGGCCGACTTCGCGGCGGCCGAGGACGCCGTGCAGGACGCGCTGGTCCGGGCGCTGGACGTCTGGCCGGCCGACCCGCCCCGCGACCCGAAGGGCTGGCTGGTCACCGTGGCCTGGCACCGGTTCCTCGACGCGGGCCGGGCGGACGCCGCCCGTCGTCGGCGCGAGGACCTCGTCGTCGAGGAACCGGCGTCCGGCCCGGCGTCCGGGGTGGACGACACGCTCCGGCTGTACTTCCTGTGCGCCCACCCGTCGCTGAGCCCGTCGTCGGCGGTCGCGTTGACCCTGCGCGCCGTCGGCGGGCTGACCACCCGCCAGATCGCCCGGGCCTACCTGGTGCCGGAGGCGACCAT
This sequence comes from Micromonospora sp. S-DT3-3-22, assembly GCF_015354745.1. NCBI lineage: Bacteria > Bacillati > Actinomycetota > Actinomycetes > Micromonosporales > Micromonosporaceae > Micromonospora > Micromonospora sp. S-DT3-3-22. Next base: position 10,949 of record NZ_JACGMO010000006.1, on the reverse strand, counting down.
GGCGCAGCGGATCAGCCGGGCCAAGCGCACGGTGGCCGGCGTGCGCCTCGACCGGCCCGGCGACGTCGCCACCGTGCTGCGGGTGCTCTACCTGGTCTTCAACGAGGGCTACTCCGGCGATGTGGACCTCGTGGCCGAGGCGGTCCGGCTCACCCGGCAGCTCGCCGCGATGGTCGACCACCCCGAGGTGGCCGGGCTGCTCGCCCTGATGCTGCTGCACCACGCCCGCCGCGCGGCCCGCACCACGCCCGACGGCAGCCTGGTGCCTCTCGCGGCGCAGGACCGCAGCCGGTGGGACACCGCCGCGATCGTCGAGGGGGTCGGCATCCTCCAGGCGGCGCTGGCCCGGGACCGGCTGGGCGAGTTCCAGGCCCAGGCCGCCATCGCGGCGTTGCACGCCGACGCGCCCGTCGCCGCCGAGACCGACTGGGTGCAGATCGTCGAGTGGTACGACGAACTCGTGCGGCTGACCGACAGCCCGGTGGTCCGGCTCAACCGGGCGGTGGCCGTCGGGGAGGCCGACGGGGCGCGGGCCGGGCTGGCGGCCCTGGCGGCGGTGGACCCGGCGGTGCCCCGCCACGCGGCGGTGACGGCGTACCTGCACGAGCGGGCCGGCGACCTGGCGACGGCGGCCCGGTGGTACGCCGAGGCCGCCCACCGGGCCGCCCACCTCGCCGAACGCGACCATCTGATCCGTCAGGCCGCCCGCCTCAACGCCCGCCAGCCTGGCTGACCGCGGCGCGCGCCCGCCGGGCCGGGATTCGATGCATCGCTATTCTTGACTCCTGTCGTGGTGGCCGCCTCCGTGCGGGTGGCGCAGGGACGGGGGCCGGGCGATGACTGACCGTCGAACCCCGGCGGTGACCGTTGCGCCCCGGGCGGTCGCGGCGCTGGTCGCGCTGTCCGTCTCGGCGTTCTGCTACGTCGCCGTGGAGACGTTGCCGGTCGGCATCCTGCCCCTGGTCGCCACCGACCTGGACGTGTCCGTGTCGCACGTGGGGCTGCTCGTCACCGGCTACGCGATCACCGTCGCTGTCGTCTCGGTGCCGCTGACCCACGTCACCCGGCGGGTGCCGCGCCGTCGGCTGCTCGGTGTCCTGCTGGGCGTGCTGGTGCTCGCCACGCTGGTGTCGGCCGCCGCCCGCGACTACCAGGTGCTGCTCGGGACCCGGGTGGTCGTCGCGCTCACCCAGGCGCTGTTCTGGGCGGTGGTCGCGCCGACCGCCGCCGGCATGTTCCCGGTCCGGGTACGCGGACGGGTCACCTCCGTCGTGTTCGCCGGGGCGTCGCTCGGGCCGATGCTCGGTGTGCCGGCGGGCACCTGGCTCGGCCAGCAGTGGGGCTGGCGGGTGGCGTTCCTGGCCCTGGCCGCCCTGGCGCTGGCCGCGTTCGTGGCGGTCGTGACGCTGATGCCACCGGTGCCGGTCGGGGCGACGCACGCGTCGACCGGCACCGCCCCGGACGCCCGCCGGTACGCGGTCGTCGTGGTGGCGACCGCGCTGTCGGTGGGGGGCCTGTTCACGGCGTTCACCTACACCGCCGTGTTCCTGACCGACGTCTCCGGGTTCGCCCCGGGCGCCCTCGGGCTGCTGCTGCTGGTCCGGGGCCTCGCGGACTTCGCCGGCATCACCGCCGGGGGGATCGCGAGCGACCGTCACCAGCGGGTGGCGATGGTGACCCCGGTGCTGCTGCTGGTGGTGGCCCTGCTCGGGATGTTCCTGCTGGCCGCGTCGCCGGTGGCGACCGGGGTGCTGCTGGCCGTGTCCGGGTTCGCCATGGGCGCGCTGACCCCCGCGGTGCAGAACCGGGTGCTGGAGGTGGCCCCGGGCAGCGCCGACCTGGCGGCGGCCGGCAACTCCGCCGCCTTCAACGTCGGCATCGCCGGCGGGTCGCTGCTCGGCGCGGTGGTGCTGTCCGGGTTCGGGGTGCGCGCCACGGCGTTGGCGGGTGGCCTGGTGGCCGTGGCGGCGCTTGTCGTCCTGCTGGCCGAGCCGCTGATCGCCCGGGGCGGCGGGGCGCGGCGGGCCACCCCGGTGGCGGGTCCGGCAGGTGCCGCCGCAACCGGGAGGATGGTGGGCCGGTGACCGAGCGGACGCGGTGACCCCGGGGTTCACGTCGAGGGGGTCCGCTGACCGGACGGAGCGCCCGCCCCGGGAATACCCTCAGGTCGTATTGCGAGACGGTGTCTCTGTTGACGTTGCGGTGGGGGTTGGTTAGCCTGGACCGATCATCGCCAGCCGCAGGAGAACGCCATGATCCGAGTTCCGCAAGGCTCTGGATTGCTGGTGCGCGGTTACGAGGAGCCGCTGCGGGTCCACCCGCCGCGGGAGGGCATGCGCCCCGGGACCGCCGCCGGGGACCCGCAGACCCCGTTCTGATGGATCGGCCCGCCGTCTCCCGACCCGGACACGGCGAGTGCCCACGTCGTTGATCAGCCCGGTGGGCGACACCGCCCGCCCGGCACGCCGACCTTTTCCGCAGAACCGAACCTCGGAGCGCATCATCATGACCACCGCAATCGATCTCGCCCCCATCTCCGGTCCGTCCGCCTGGCGCGGTGACGAACTGCGTACCTCGACCGAGTGGATCTACCAGCTCAGTGACGCCGAGCGCGCCGAGCTGGAGACCGTCGGCCGCCGGTTCGTCGCCGACAACCCCGACCTGCGTACGGTGACCGCCGCCGACTACCCGCTGCCGGCCTGCGCCGGCCTCAACGAGGAGTGCGCCCGCCAGCTCGACTCCGGACGCGGCTTCATCCTGGTCCGGGGCCTGCGCACGGAGGAGTACGGCGACACCCTCGCCGGGGCGATCTTCTACCTGATGGGCCTGCACCTCGGCGTGCCGATGGGGCAGAACCAGATGGGCGACGTGCTCGACCACGTCATCGCCACCTCCAACAAGACCCTCGACGACCCGTCGGCCCTGCCGTCGCGGGTCCGCGACCGGCTGCCGTTCCACTCCGACAGCTCCGACGTGGTCGCGCTGATGTGCCTGCGGGCGGCCAAGGCCGGCGGGGCGAGCAGCCTGGTCAGCGGCACCACGATCTACAACGAGATCCTGCGCCGCCGGCCGGACCTCGCGCCGCTGCTGTTCGAGCCGTGGCACTGGGACTGGCACCGGCAGGACCCGGACGCCCCGGCCCGCACCTACACCTCGCCGATCTGCAGCTACGTCGACGGCATCTTCAGCACCTACGCCGGCAGCTCGATGATCTTCTCGGCGCAGGACTACCCCGAGGTGCCCCGCCTCACCGAGGCGCAGATCGAGCTGCTGCACCTCTACGACGAGGTGTCCCAGTCCGCCGGCCTGGCCCTGGACATGGACTTCCAGCCCGGTGACGTGCAGTGGCTGCTGAACTACGCCGCCCTGCACTCGCGTACCGGTTACGTCGACTTCCCGGAGCCGGAGCGTCGCCGGCACCTGCTGCGGCTGTGGCTCAAGCGCGACGTCGGCCGGCCGCTGGTCGGCGGGTTCGGCAAGCACGTGGTGACCGAGCGCGGCAGCGAGATCGCGCCGGGCGGCCGGTTCCGCATCGCCGAGGCGGTCGAGCCCAACTTCGAGTGGGGCAACTGACCCACCGGCCCCTCGTCAGGACGGCCCGCAGCGCCCCAGTGTCGTGGCGCGGCGGGCCGTCCGCGTGTGGTCGCCCGCACGGCCGTCCGGTCACCGGAGGGCGCTGAGTGGCCGTGCGGTGGCGTCCGGAGCGATGCGGCGGGCTGCTGACCGGCGGGGCCGGGCGGCGTGGACGAGCAGCCAGCCCATCAGGACGACCTCACCGACGAAGGTGACCCCGGAGACCTGCACCGGATATCCGGCGGAGAGCAGCGGTCCGACCGCGTCGGCCAGGTAGCCCGCGCCGGCGACGGCCACCAGCGCCGCCACCCAGGTCGGCACGGTGTCCGACCGCCAGGCCAGCCAGCCGACCAGCAGCAGGTGGCCGCCGAAGAGCAGCAGGCCCAGGTCCCAGACCTGCTGGAAGTCGGCGAGCCCCGGGTATCCGTCGGCGCGGAGCCGGTCGGCCCCGGCGCTGTCGCGCAGCAGGCCGGCGACACCGGTCAGGTGGGTGACCGCCACGGCGAGGATGACCGCGTAGCCGGTGCGGCACCACGCCGCGAGCAGGGCGACGGCACGGTGGGTGCGGCGCAGGAGCGCGGCCAGCGCCCAGCCGACCAGCACGTCCAGGCAGGCCACCGTGAACAGGGCGACGACGGCCAGGGTGAGCGCCCTCTGCTGTGCCGGCAGCCGGGTGACGATGCCCGCCGCGTCGGTGGCGAGCAGTGGTTGCACGACGCCGAAGTTGGCCCACCCGGCGAGCACCGCCATCAGCAGCAGCCCCGCCCCGGCGGCCAGCGCCGCCCGGTGGGCGCGGGAGTCGTCCGGCCCCACCACGGCCGGTCCGGTGGTGGCGGGTGGGGCGGCGGTGGCCGGCGCGAAGCCCCGGACGAGCAGCACCACGCCGAAGGCGACCTCGAACAGCCCGCCCGGGACGGCCGGTGCGACGCCTACCTCCACCCCGGCCAGTGCGGCGACCGCCCCGGCCGCGAGCAGCGCGTAGCCGGCGGTTCCCCAGCCGGCGAACCACCGGGGCAACCAGCGCCGCCGGGCCAGCGCCAGGCAGAACGGCACGCTGCCCAGTCCCAGTGCCAGCATGGCGAGCTGGTAGGCGAGGTCGGCGGCGCCGTCGCCGTACCGGTCGCGCAGCACGAGACCGGCGGCGAGCAGGAACGCCTCCGCGCCCCGGGTCACCAGGTAGAGCCAGGCGACGCCGGGGTGCGGCCGGCGCAGCGCGTGGAAGGCCAGCACCCCGATGGCCGCCACCAGTACGGAGTTCGCCAGCACCAGCGCCACCCCGGCCGGTCGCCCGGCGAGCGCGCTGCCGACGCCGTAGGCGACGAACGCCGACAGGAAGAACGCGCCGGCCCACCGACCGGTCACACGCAGGGACATCGTCGCCTCCCGGATCTTCGTACTAAGTACGACTTACTTAGTACGGTACGGTGGGCGGAGCAGGCGGTCAACGAAGTGTCAGGGGAGCGACGCAGTGGGCGAACCGGTGCGGCAGCTCAGCCGGGAACGGGTGCTGCGGGCGGCGGTCGCCATCGCCGACGCCGACGGCCTCGGCGCGCTGACCATGCGGTCGCTCGCCGCCGCGCTGCACGCCAAGCCGATGTCGCTCTACCACTACATCCGCAACAAGGAGGAACTGCTCGACGCGCTCGTCGACGGGGTGTTCGCCGAGATCGACCTGCCCGTGCCGGGCGGCGACTGGCGGGCCGAGGTACGCCGACGGTGCCTGTCGGCCCGTGCCGTCCTCGCCCGGCACCCCTGGGCGCTGACCCTGATCGAGACCCGGACCAGCCCCGGCCCGGCCACCCTGCGCCACCACGACGCCATGCTGGGCGTGCTAAGGGGCGGGGGCTTCTCGCTGCCGATGACGGCCCACGCGTACGCGATCGTCGACGCGTACGTCTTCGGGTTCGTGTTGCAGGAGGCGTCGCTGCCGTTCGACACCGGCGACGCCGCCACCGAGGTCGCCGACGCGATCATGGCGGGGTTCGCGGCGGGGGAGTACCCGCACCTGGTCGAGTTCGCCACCCGGCACGTGGGCCAGCCCGGCTACCACTTCGGCGGGCAGTTCACCTTCGGCCTCGACCTGATCCTCGACGCGCTGGCGAACGCGGCGTGACGACCACCGGGGACGGACGTCCGGACGGGCCGGCCCCGGGACCCGGGCCGGCCCGTCCGGACAGGACCTACAGGTCGAGCACCAGCCGCTCCGAGCGGCACCGCCCGACGCAGATCATCATGCTGCGCCCGGCCGTACGCTCCTGCTCGGTCAGCAGTGAGTCGCGGTGCTCCGGCGTGCCGGCGAGCACCCGGGTCTCGCACGCTCCGCAGTAGCCCTTCTCGCAGTCGTAGGTCAGGCCCGGCACGACCTCGCGCAGCACGTCGATCATGCGCCGGTCCGGCGGCACCCGCAGGGTCGCCCCGGTACGCGCCAGGTGCACCTCGAACTCGGTGTTCGTCGCCGGGTCGAAGGCGACCTCCAGGTCGTCCCCGGCGGTGAACCGCTCGACGTGCAGCCGCTCCGACCGGCCGGTCGCGGCGCAGACCCGCTCCAGCGCGTCGATCATGCCGGTCGGCCCGCAGCAGTAGACGGCGGTGTCCGGCCCGGTGGCGTCGAGCAGCGCCTCCAGGTCGGGCAGGCCGGCCTCGTCCTGCGGCAGCAGGGTCACCCGGTCACCGGCGAGCGCGGTCACCTCGTCGACGAAGGCCATCGAGGCCCGGCTGCGACCGCCGTACACCAGCCGGAACGGCACGCCCCGGCGGTCGGCCTCGCGGGCCATCGCCAGGATCGGGGTGATCCCGATGCCCCCGGCGAGGAAGAGGTAGTCGGGGGCGTCGACGAGCGGGAAGTGGTTGCGCGGGCCGCGCACCGAGAGGGTGACGCCCGCCCGGGCGAGCGCGTGCAGCTCCACCGAACCGCCCCGGCCGGCGGGCTCGCGCAGGGCCGCGATCCGGTAGTGCCGGGTGTCGTCCGGGTCGCCGCACAGCGAGTACTGCCGGACCCGCCCGGACGGCAGCCGCACCTCCAGGTGCGCGCCCGGCGCCCAGGGCGGCAGCTCCGCGCCGGTCGGGTCGGCCAGGCGGAGCTCCAGCACCTCGTCGGTGGCGGTGGCGGTGGCCGCCATGACCAGCTCCCGGTCGCCGGTCAGGCTGGCGGTGGGCCGGGTCCCCGCCGCGTCGGCGTCGCGGCGGGGACCCGGGGTGAAGACGGCCGGGATCGCGTCCCAACCGCTCTGGTTGCCCCGGGTGGGGTAGGCGACGAGCCCCTCCTCCACCACCCGGAAGTCGGGCAGCCGGGTGAGTACCTGCGTGATCATCTCGCGGAACATCAGCCGGGCCAGGTGCGCTCCGGCGCAGCGGTGGCTGCCGATGCCGAAGCTCAGGTGCCGGGCGGCGTCGCGGTCCAGCCGCAGCTGCTCGGGGTCGGGGAAGACCGCCGGGTCGTGGTTGGCCGCGACCCAGGGGATCAGCACCCGTTCGCCGGCGGTGACCGGGCAGCCGCCCACCTCGGTGTCGGCCCGGACGGTACGGGCCATCGACTGCGACGGGGCGAACACCCGCAGGAACTCGTCGGTGGCGGTGAGCAGCAGGTCGGGGGAGTCGATCAGGCGCTGCCGGTCCTCGGGGTGCCGGCTCAGGTGCACCAGGGTGGAGCCGGTCAGCGAGGTGGTGGTGTCCACCCCGCCGGCGATCAGCAGCCCGATGACCGAGACCAGCTCGTCGGCGGCGAACAGTTCCCCGTCGGGGCGGCGCTGGGCGGCCAGGTAGCTCACCGCGTCGCCGGTCGGCGCGGCCCGTCGCTCGACGATCAGTTCGCGGATGCGCTGGTCGAGGTAGGCCAGGCCGGCGGCCCCGCGTACGGCGCGTTCGCTGCCGGGCAGCGCGGCGAAGATGTCGTGGATCGGGCCGGCCAGCTTGGCCCAGTCGGATTCGGGGAATCCCAGCCAGTCGAGGGTGACGGCGGCCGGCAGCGGGTTGGTCAGGTCGCGGACGAAGTCCACCGACCCCTCGGCGATGAACGCGTCCACCACGCGGGTGGTGTGCCGGGCGACCATCGGGGCCAGCTCGGCGACCGCGTCCTGGGTGAGCAGCGGGTTGATCAGGTCGCGGTAGCCGGTCGCGGCGGGCGGGTCCAGCTCGATCGGGTACTGCTCCAGGCCGGGGCCCCGGGGGATGACGATGGCGGTGCCGTCGCCGCCGGCGGTGGCGCGGGCGGAGGAGAAGGTGTCGTCGTCGCGGGCGATCCGGACCACGTCGGCGTACCGGGTGGTGTAGACGAATCCGCCGTGCGCGTCGGTCCGACCGACCGGGCAGGTCTGGCGGAACTCGCGGTAGTAGCCCACCGGGTCGGTGTTGCACTCGGCCGAGTGGTGGTCGAAGGGCGCGGCGGGCCGGTCTTCGGTCGCGGTCTGCGTGGCGGCCGGGGCGGTGCGCTGCTGTTCGGTCATCGGGACGTGCTCCACAGGTGCGGGACGCTGCGCGGTGTTGCCCAGCCGCGCCACTGGGTGTGGGTCTGACGCCAAGGGTAATGTCGCTCACATTGCGAGACAATGTTTCGCGATGAGATACAGAAATGTCGATGGGGTGGCCCGGCGGGATGCTCCGGACCCGGCGTCGTCCCCGGTCAGAGGGTCAGCACGGCCTTGCCGACCTCGCCGGAGCGCAGTGCCGCCACCGCCTCGTTGATCTGCGCGAAGGGGAACCGGGTGATCAGGCGGTCCACCGGGAAGTTGCCGGCGGCGTGCAGGTCCAGCAGCTTGGGCAGGAAGACCTGCGGCAGGCTGCTGCCGCCGATGATGCCGGTGATGCTGCGGCCGTTGAGCACGCTGCGCCACTCGAAGCTCATCTGCTCGCTCGGGCCGATCCCGACCACGCCGCAGCGGCCGAGCGGGCCGAGCGACTCGACGGCCAGCCGCAGCACGTCCTCCCGGCCGGTGGTGTCGATCGCGACGTCGAAGCCGTGCGGGGCGATCGCGGTCAGCAGTTCGCGTGGGTCGCCGTCGGTGGAGTTCACCCCGTGGGTCGCGCCGAGCAGCCGGGCCGTGTCCAGCTTGCCGGCGTTGACGTCGACGGCGGCGACGACGGCGCAGCCGGCCACCCGGGCGGCCAGGATCGCCGCCACGCCCACCGCGCCCGCGCCGAAGACCACCAGCGAGGAGCCGACCTCCGGGCGCAGCACGTTGAGCACCGCGCCGGCGCCGGTGCCGAAGCCGCACCCGAACGGGCCGACCACGCCCAGGTCGATCTCCTTGCTGATCGGCACCACCGCGCGGGCCGGGGCGACCACGTGAGTGGCGAACGACGACTGGCCCAGGAAGTGGCCGTTGACCGGCTGCCCGTCGCGGGACAGCGCCGAGCTGCCGTCCGGTCGCCGGCCGGTGAAGTTGACCGCGTCGAACTGGCGGCAGTAGGCGGGGTTTCCGCCCCGGCACAGCGGGCAGTCGCCGCAGGAGGTGAAGCTCATCGCGACATGGTCGCCCGGGGAGATCCCGGTGACCCGCTCGCCGACCTGCTCGACCACTCCGCTGCCCTCGTGGCCGAGCACCGCCGGGGTGGGGAAGAAGTTGGCGAACTCCAGGTCGGTGGCGCAGATCCCGACGCTGTGCACCCGGACCAGCACCTCGTCCGGTCCCGGGTCGGCGAGGTCGATCTGCTGGAGGGTGAACGGCCCTCCCGCGCTCTCCAGCACCGCCGCTGTGATCCGCACGCGCCCTCCTAGTGACTCATAAAGCGAGATTGCATCTTGACATGCGAAACGTGAAGGGTCAAGGATTCGCACATGGCTGACCTGGACATTCCCACCGCCCGCCAGCTCGTCGACGGCGACTGGACCCCCGCCGCCGACGGCGGTGAGCTACCGGTGCTCGATCCCGCCACCCGGGAGCCCATCCAGTCGGTGGCCCGCGCCCGCGCGGTCGACGTCGACCACGCCGCCGCCGCCGCCCGCCGGGCCGCCCCCGGCTGGGCGGCCACCTCGCCCAGCGAGCGCGGCGCGATCCTTTCGCGCTGGGCCGCGCTGATCGGCGAGCACGTCGAGGAACTCGCCGCGTACGAGGCGCGTGACGTGGGCAAACCCCGCTCCGGCGGGCGGCTCAACATGTACATCACCCGGGGCATCGTCGACTACTTCGCCGGGGCCGCCGACAAGCTCACCGGCGTCACCCTGCCCACCCGTACGCCTGACTACTTCGGCTACACCCGGCCCGAGCCGTACGGCGTCTGCGCGGTGATCATCCCGTGGAACGTGCCGGCCGTGCTCACCGCCGCCAACGTCGCCCCGGCGCTGGCCGCCGGCAACACGGTGGTGCTGAAGCCCTCCGAGGTCGCGCCGTTGTCGCCGTTCGCGTTGGCCGAGCTGGGCCGCCGGGCCGGCCTGCCGCCGGGCGTGCTCAACGTGGTCACCGGCCTCGGTCCCGAGGCCGGGGTGGCGCTCACCGGCCACGCCGACATCGACCACATCAGCTTCGTCGGCTCGACGGTGACCGGCCGGTCCGTCATGCGCGCCGCCGCGCAGCACCTCGTCCCGGTCAAGCTGGAGCTGGGCGGCAAGTCCCCGAACGTGGTCTTCGCCGACGCCGACCTGGACGCGGCGATCCCGGCGATCATCGCCTCGATCACCGAGAACGCCGGGCAGAACTGCTACGCCGGCTCCCGGCTGCTGGTCGAGGAATCCATCCGGGCCGAGGTGGTCGAGCGGGTCGCCGCCGGTATGGCGGCCGTCCGGACCGGCCCCTGGGACCAGGACCTGGACATGGGCCCGCTGGTCAGCCAGGCCCAGTACGAGCGGGTCCGGGGTTTCCTGGCCGAGGCCCCGGCCGCCGGGGCCCGGCTGGTCGTCGGCGGCGAGCCGGCCACCGCCGCGTTCGACGACGGCTGGTACGTCGCCCCCACCGTCTTCGACCAGGTCGAATCGGACATGCGGCTGGCCCGCGAGGAGGTCTTCGGCCCGGTGCTGGCGGTGCAGGGCTTCCGGGGCGTGGACGAGGCGGTGGCCCTGATGAACGACACCGACTTCGGCCTGCTGGCCTGCATCTGGACCACCGACGTGTCGCGGGCGCTGCGGGTGGCCGGGCAGGCCCGCGCCGGGCAGGTCGCGGTCAACCAGTTCCACGACGCCGGGGTGATCGGCTTCCCGTTCAACATGCAGAAGGAGAGCGGCTTCAGCCGGGGCGGCGGCTACGCGGCGCTGCGCGAGTACACCCAGGAGAAGGCCGTCGCGGTCCGGCTGCTCGACCGACCGTCGGCGTGAGCCGATCGGGTGAGCTGGCGGCGGCCCGCCCCCGGCTGGCCGTCGCCGCCGCGCCCCCACCGGCCGCGTTCGCCCAGTGGCTCGCCGAACTCGCGTTCGGCGGCGCCGGCTGGCCGGAACTGCTGGCCGCGGT